>JBFMHI010000108.1 GCA_040753085.1 bacterium
TCATTATGGTGAGGTGACAATCTCTTTTCTTAATTAAAGCTTCTATTAGATAAAGCTATCTTTCAAAAAGCCTTGTTGGCCCAATAGCACAAAACCTTTTCTGGAAGTGCGGAATGCAAGTTAAATAGGCGATACAGCACCTGCTGCGGTGGTGGCGGAGATATGGAGATGATTAACGCTGACCTGGTCAACAAGATCGCTGGTAGTTTAGTGGAAGAATTTGAGGAGGCAGAAGTGGATATTGTTACCACCGCCTGTGGCCAGTGCAAACGAATGATCTCAAATGCCATTAAAGCCAGGAAGTCTAAGGTAAAGGTCTTAGATATGGCCGAACTAGCGCTGGAGGCAGGGATAGAGAGATATTAATTGCGAATCGCGAATCGCGAATCGCGAATTTGCGGATCGCGAATCGCGAATCGCGAATTTAAAAAACAGATTCGCGATTCACAATTCGCGATTCGCGATTCGCGATTGAAGAGGAGGTAGTTATGGCTAAGTACAAAGATATTGAGATGCCGGCGGAGTTGTATTACTACAACTCGGATAACCATATCTGGTTAAAGGTTGAAGAAGGGGGGAAGGCCAGGTGCGGCATAGACCAGTTTGGTCAAAAAGCAGCCGGCACAGTGGCCTATGTTAAAACTAAGCCGGCCGGCGGCAAGGTTGTCAAAGGCCGCGCCCTGGGCACTATTGAGGCGGGTAAATATATCGGCCCGGTAAAGTCGCCGGTAAATGGGGCTATCTTAGAGGTGAATCAGGCGGTTCTTGACACACCGCGTCTGATTAACACTGATTCTTACGGCAATGGCTGGCTGGTGCTAATTGAAGCGGACAATCTGGACGAGGATATAAAGGACCTCATCCACGGTGAGGAAGACGTCCAGAAGTGGCTTGAGGCGGATTATAAGAAGTATGAAGATGAAGGGCTGTTTGCCGAGGCGGCAAAAGACTAGGTGTTAAAAGATCTTAAGCCAACTCTACTGTCACCAAATCGGGTTGCCGGCTTTTTTCTGTAAGATAGTCCAACATATCCATGTCGCCAATTCTTAAGGACTCGATAAGTTCTTCACGGGTCTTTTCTTGAGCATTGACGCCTGGAAGGTCCACCAGCCAGCCAACCCACCACTCGCCATCTTGTTCAATATGAGCGTGGTAATTCATCGTAGTGCCTTGTCAAGTTAGTATTTGTGGGTAGAGCCTCTTTTACCCCTCACCCTCCCCTAACCCCTCCCATCAAGGGAGGGGAAGCTCTTATGCCGACGCTGTCGGTACAAAAGGAGATGAAACTTAACCCATAGCACTATAATCTGTAATGAGCTTACTTTTTTAACTTGATTTTGAGTAGATACTTTCAACAATAGTATGCCGGTTACCCTCCCGGGCGATATTCACCAGAATAGCCTGGAATCACATGATTTGTCAAGGAGAATCTGTAACTATTCAGCCACAAAGCCACTAAGCCACGAAGAGAATGATAGAATAGCCCACGGATGACACAGATTTTGGCGGATTCTCACGGATTTTTTCTAATAAATTTTTATCCGTGTCAATCCGTCTCATCCGTGTAATCCGTGTGCTATTATTGGTAATCTTTGTGTCTTTGTGCCTTAAGGGCTGAATAGTTACAAAAATTTCCCCTCAACTTTCATTACACCCTGAACGGTTACGAGTATCTTTAGAAATGTGGCAGGAATTAATCTTGCAGCGTAGACTACAAAAGGCCCTCTGGTGCGGCCGGGGAGCATGCCTGACCGTCAGGAATAGATGGAGGCTTCTTCTGGATGAGCTAATTAATCATACTTATGAGCCGGAAGCGGCCAGAACAGTTGAGGCAATTACGCACCACGAGCATAATCTCTTTGGCTATCCCAATGAAGAAAGGGGCCTGTGGCTGGAGTTAGAGGGGAATAGTAATCGGCAATACTATGAAAGGGAAAAGGCTGAGGTGGTCTACTTTGTGGGTTGCCAGAGTTCCTTCCTCATCTCTTCGCATCAGCAGGCATTAGGTGTATTAAAGGAGTTAGCGGACGAAGGGGTTGATTTTGCGGTGCTGGGGTCTCGTGAGTGGTGCTGCGGTATGCCTTTTAAAAGGCTTGAAATGAATGAGGAATTCGAGAGCTACAGACAGCATAATTTAAGAGAAGTGGGGAAGATTGGGGCAGAGGAGGATCATCTTCAGTTGCCCCTCGTGTTATTCTATGTGGCAACAGGAGTATCAGCCGGAGGAGATAGAGCTGATTTACAGAGAAAGCAGCCATTGAAGGAGCCGAGCGGATTGATGGACTTTAAGCTCAAGGGAAGAATCTACGAGAGTGATGAGAATGGCTGCCGGCAAAATCCAGGTGAATACCAGGCCGCCTGGGAAATAGGCCGACAGAATTTTGGTCACCGCATCTCATTTTATGCCCCAACGATAAAGCGCTACGAAACGGAAGAGTTTGCGCAAAGTTGCGGGCATTGTTATTTTATGCCGGTATCCCTTACAGGGGCAAGTTGTGAACTGAACTGTGATCACTGCGGCCGCAAGATTTTAGCGGCGATGAAGGCGGCCATCACACCCGAAGATCTATTCAAATATGCCAGGGAAATTGCCGGCCGGGGCGCTAAGGGAATGCTCATCAGCGGTGGATCAACCAGAGAGGGTGTGGTGCTTATCAGGCCGTTTCTTTCGACCCTCGGCTGGATAAAAGAGGAGTTCGGCTTCAAGATCGTGGCCCACCTGGGCATCCTGGATGAGGAAACAGTGCGGGAGATAGCGAAGTCCGGCGGGATCGACGGGGCTATGATGGATATCGTGGGCGCCGATGAAACCTTGCGAGAAGTTTATCATCTGCCGGATCTGACTACTGAAGACTTTGAAGATTCCCTGCGGCTTTTGTGCGATTACGGGATAAAGACCATCCCCCATGTGGTTATTGGTCTGCACTACGGAAGGATTGTGGGCGAGCATGATGCCCTGGAGATTATTTCAAGATATCCGGTGGAAGCGGTGGTTTTGGTAGGTCTATTGCCCCAGATAGGCACTCCTATGGCCGAGATAAACCCGCCCACCCCAGAGGAGATGGGAGAAATATTCCAGGAGGCCCGCCGTCTTTTTCCGAAGACCCCTGTCCTTTTAGGCTGTCAACGGCCGCTGGGTGAGCATAAGCTGAAAACAGATAGGCTGGCCCTTGAAGCTGGTTTAAACGGTATTGCCTATCCAGCCGAGGGTGTGGTAAGCCTGGCTAAAAAGATGGGACTAAATCCTCACTTCAGCCAAATGTGCTGCTCCCTTGTGGCATTCGGATAAGGAGGAGCTTTAATGTCTTCTAAATGGTCTCTTTGGGATACAGGTGTCAAATCAGCCGCCGAGAATATTGCCCTGGATTCGGTTTTGCTTGAGGCCAAGGCTGAGGGGAAGATTCCCAATATCCTGCGGTTTCTGCAGTTCTCTCCTCCCGCGGTGTTGGTTGGCTATCACCAAACGGTTGAACAGGAAGTCCGGGTAGAGTTTTGCCGGCAGCAGGGGATTGATGTCAATAGACGAATAACCGGTGGTGGGGCGATATACTTTGATGAGTCCCAGCTTGGCTGGGAGTTGATCGCTGCCAAGGCTGATCTGGGCTATCGCTTGGACAGGGTAACGGAACTGGTTTGTGAGGCAGTGGTTAAGGGGCTGGGGAAGTTGGGAATTAAGGCCGGCTTTAGGCCACGTAATGATATTGAAGTCAACGGCCGCAAGATTTCGGGAACAGGCGGGATATTCGAGGATGGCGCCGTGCTGTTCCAGGGAACCCTGTTAGTAGATTTTGATGTCGAGACAATGATTCGCGCCTTGCGTATCCCTACTGAGAAACTGGCTGACAAGGATCTGAAATCCGTCCGCCAAAGGGTAACCTGCCTGCGAGAGGAATTGGGAGAAGCCCCGCCTCTTGAGGAAATTAAGCAGGCCTTGCAGGCAGGAGTTGAGGAAGCCCTGGGGATAGAATTTTCGAGTCTCGGGTTCTGGGCAGCCGCTGGCGGGTCGTCGGATTTCGAGTGGGATGATTTGGAAGGGCGGCTTCTTAAGCCAAAGAAGGCCCAATTTGCCTCAAAAGACTGGATTGAATCCATAAGAGAGCCTCTCGAAAATAGACAGACCCTGAGAGGCACTCACCGGACGAAAGGGGGCTTAATTAGGGCCTGGGCAGTAGTGGATGCAAAGCGAAAGCTGCTCAAACAGGCACTGATTACAGGGGACTTCTTTATCTCTCCGACGCGAACGATATTCGATCTGGAAGCAGCTTTAAAGGATGTCCCCTGCGCGGAGGTCAGCCAGCGGATTGAGGGCTTCTTTGAAAGCAGGCAGCCCCAGATGTCGGGCTTGACGCCGGCGGATTTTGCCACGGCGTTTCTATCTGCTTTAGAGAAGGTTGATTATCCTGGTCTGGGCATCCCTTTAGAAGAGGCAAACCATCTGTTCACGGTGAACGGGAGGCTTCAGGATATTCTTAAGTCACCGTCGGTCTTGCTGCTGCCTTATTGCGCCAAGCTGGTAGGGTGTAAGTATCGACATAATGACGGGTGTGCCAAATGTGGCCAATGCAGCATTGGGACAGCCTACGAGCTGGCAGACCAACATGGGCTTACTCCCATCAGTATTCGGAGTTATGAACATCTTCAGACCACGCTTCAGGCATTCAAGAAGGTTGGGGTGAAATCTTACATTGGCTGTTGCTGTGAGACATTTTTTGCCAAGCGGCAGCGTATATTTAAAGAGGCCGGTGTCCCAGGCGTCTTGATTGATATCGAGAACAGCACCTGTTACGACCTTGACCGGGAATCTGAAGCCTTAGCCGGTGAGTTTGAGAATCAGACTCACTTGAGGGTGAACCTGCTGGAAAAGGTAATGGGCCAAGTGGCTAAAGAGCTTGAGCCCAAAGAAAAAAATCCTTGCAGGAATCTATTTCAATGAGTATAATACAGTTAAGGTGATAATTCACGCTTTAAGGTTGGTCACTATAACCAGGTTTCTTTAAGAAACCCGGTTTTTATCGTCTCGGTTTTGGAATTTGCTTTAACTCGATGTTCAAGGTTTTCTTATAAACCGCTAAAGCGGTTACTTTAATTTATTAGTGTCCCACAATTCACCCCGATAAATCGGCGTGCTATTCTCAGGCTTACTTGAGTTTAGCACCCTGATTTATCAGGGTGTTACGGATAGGATAACATCCAGAATCATAACCGCTTTAGCGGTTTCAACCCCTGAAAATCTGATGGCGCAGGTCGAAAAACCTTGAACATCGAGTCTAAGTAAATAACTTGAATGAAAAAGGGGGGAAGAAATGGGGGAATTACATTTACACAGTTTAATTGAAAAATTAATTGAAAAATTAATTGAAAAAGAGGATGAACTTTACTCAGCAGTTTGTCTTGAACTTAATATTGCTTCTCAAGGGAAAACAATTAATGAAGCTAAAAAGAATTTGCAGGAAGCAGTAGAGCTATATCTTGAGGATGTCCTTGAAGCAGGAGACGAAGAGGAGTTTATTCCTCGTCCGGCGCCGGCGGAGGAGTGGATAAAGTTCTTTGAGGCTGAAGCTAAATTACTGGCTAAGGAGTTGCCTAAGGTTAGCTTACCGAAGAAGATCAAGTTAGAGGAAATGGTTGGATAGTTTTTAAGAACTGAGGGGGAAAATGCTTCTTTGTGATGTCCTGGTAATTGGCGCCGGCCCGGCCGGCAGCACCGCGGCTAAATTTGCGGCTAAGGCAGGCGCTAAAGTCATCCTGCTGGAAAAAAGAAAACATGTGGGCCGGCCGGTTCAATGTGCTGAGTATGTGCCCTGGCAGATTACTCAAGAGGTGGAATTGCCGACGAATGTGCTTGCCCAGCGGATTGATGCCATGCGAACCCATCTGCCGGCTGGCGAGGCGGTAGAGACCTCCGCGAAGGGGTTTATCATCTACCGTGACCTTTTCGATCAGGCCCTGGCTAAGGCAGCGGTTGATAGTGGGGCAGAACTCTTCCTCCAAACAAGGGCGGTAGGTTATGAAGAGGGGTTGGTTCGGGCAAGCCAGGGAGGCCAGCAGATACAGATTAAAGCCAGGGTGATGGTAGGGGCTGATGGCCCGCATTCTGTCGTGGGCAAATGGATGGGCTCTCCTGTTCAGAAGCTTGTCCACACGGCCCAGTACCAGATGCCACTCTGCAAGGGACTCTCTTCCACCGAGATCTATTTCCGCCGGGATATCCCTGTCGGGTATGGCTGGGTCTTTCCTAAAGGGAAGGCAGCTAATGTGGGGGTAGGCGTTGACCTGCAATTTAAGGTAAAACCATCAGCGGCCCTGCGTAATTTTGTGGACTACCTCCAACAGGAAGGGGTAGTTAGAGGTGAGGTAATGAACACTACCGGCGGCGTTATTCCTGCCGGCGGACTGGTGAAAAGGCTGCAGCGCGGCAATATGATTCTTGTGGGCGATGCCGCCGGTATGGCCCATCCCATAACCGGAGCCGGGGTGTCAAATGCCGTATTGGGTGGTAAAATAGCAGGTGAGATCGCCGGACGGGCTGCCCTGGAGGATGATCTTAGTATCTTAACCGAATATGAAGAGGAATGTCGAATACTGCTAAACGATCCCTTGACCAGGGCCAGGCAAAAAAGGGAGGCCTTGGAGAGTTGCTGGAAAGGCAATAATGAGGGGTTGGCCAAAGCCCTTCGCTTAAGCTGGATCGCCTTTGAGGAGTATTTTAAGCAGCCTTAATCCGGTGGCTATGGATAAACTCATCCAACTCAGATTTTTTGAACATGTAATGATGGTTAATCTGATAAAAGGGAACCTTGTGCGCTTTTATCCATCGTCGCATAGTTGACGGGGCTACGTTGAGATAGGATGCAGCGGAATTTGTATCCAGCCAGGGGGTAAAATCCTGCAAGTTCTTGCTGGCAAAGAGGATTTCTATCCCGATAATATGACCTTTTCCATCAAGGTCAACATTGCAATACTCGGATACTGACACAGTCTTGTAAATCTTTTGTTTACTGAGTTCAATATAACAGGCATCAACTTCTCTGTCATACTCAAATTTCATAGCCAGGTTACTCCTTTATTACAGTAATTACCCTGATATGTTGCGGTAGGGATTCATAAACAACTCTGACGGTTTTACGACCAAACTTTTTGATAGCATTTATTTCACCTTCGCTCCCGTAATACCAACTCTCAGGATGAAGCACAGTAGTTTCCACCTCTATTTGGGAGACACCACGTCTTCTCATACGGTATCTGGCGTGCTTCGAATAATCAAATTTAATCATCTATGGCTAACTTCCTACAGGATGATTCTACTATATTCTTTTAAAAAAGTCAACAAAAAGAGGTGGTAAATTATGCTAAAAGAATCCCCAGGGCATGTCCGGCTGAGTTTAGCTGCGGCTATGACATTGCGGCTGGCTTCCGGCAGGTTTTACCGGAAGGCCAGGCTTTACTGTATCAATCTTCTGCTTACCTACGCCGATGGTTGTGTGGGCAGATGCAGCTATTGCGGGCTTTCCAAGGAACGAGAAGGAGAATATGAAGAGAAGAGCTTTATCAGGGTTGCCTGGCCTATCTACAAGTTGAGCACAGTCAGGGAAAGGCTGAACAAGTATGCCGGTTGGGTGGAACGGATCTGTATCTCGATGATTACTAACCGTCGGGCCGTAGAAGATACCATTGCCATTACCAGTCACCTTAGAGAGGAAATAGACCTGCCTATCTCCCTGCTTATCTCTCCTACTCTTGTGGCTGATTCAACCCTGCGAAGGTTCAAAGATGCCGGGGCAGAGATGGTGGGGATAGCTATTGATGCGGCCACGGAGGAGCTGTTTGTGAATCACCGGGGCAATGGAGTCAAGGACCCGCATAAGTGGGCGAAATACTGGCAAGTATTGGAAGAAGCCGTCGGCGTGTTCGGGAAGGATAAAACCGGCTGTCACCTCATTGTTGGACTGGGGGAAACAGAGCAGGAGATGGTGGAAACAATTCAACGGGTAAGGGACTTAGGCGCCAGAACCCACCTCTTCTCCTTTCATCCGGAAGTCGGCTCTTTACTTGAAGATAGCCCTTCCTGCGATGTTGGTCAATACCGACGGGTACAACTATCCCGCTATTTGATTGATCATGGCCTGTCTTCTAAATACCAAATGAGTTTTGATGACCAGGGCAGGATAATCAATTTCGGTCTGAATGGCCGCCAATTGGAGCAGATAATCGAATCAGGCAAACCCTTTCAGACCTCAGGTTGTCCGGGCAAGACAATGGAAGGGGCTTGTAATCGCCCCTTTGGCGATGGCCCGCCTTCTGACATCCGCAGTTTCCCTTTTGAATTGAACCAGAGTGACCTCAAAAAAGTCCGGAAGCAGATGACTGGCTAAAGGCTTACCCTTACCCACATTTTTTGAAAACCACGAAGAACACGAAGGGCACGAAGAATTTAAAACAAATCTTTTAATCCCATCTTTCAATATCTTCTCATTAAAATTCATTGGGACGGTTCAAAATCATCCATTTTCTTGTGAAACTTTAGGCGCGGTTAACCTTCCGCAGAAGTAGGGTGGGCATTACCCACCAATCTGTTCGCCATCTACGCCTTTTTGGTGGGCGGTGCCCACCCTACCTCTCAGCCGCAAGCTTTCACAGTAAAGTGAACCATCCCAATTCATTAATAAACTTAATATTGGCTAATCTCATATAGGTTAGCAACTGGGCTTCATGCACAGGATGTATATTCTCAACACTCTTTAATTCTAAAATTTTCTTCGTCTCCTTCGTGCTCTTCGTGGTTTAGCTACCCCTTCCTTTTACCCAATTTGTGGGTAAAGATAAGGGCTAAAGGGGGGATTACCTATCCCTGGGTGGTTAGCCCATTCAGGACACCACCATTCTTTTTCCACCTTCTTCCCCATCGCCCGTCCCCGTCCCCCCATCATCAGGAGAAAGGCCAGCCCCCAACGACCTGTGCGGTTAGAAGTCGGTTATGGGGGAGGAATTCTCTTGAAAAACATTCTTTCCTTGACAGAATAGAAGGAATGGTGTTATATTTTTCGATGGCGACTACTGTAAATACATTATTGGCAGTATCTGATAAATCTCCAGAAATAAAGGCAGAAAAGGAGATGAAGGGACATTAGAAGCAATGCAGATTAAAAAGCTAATTAAGGAAATTTTACCAAGAATTGAGATAGAAGAAGAATACATTTTCATATTTAGATGGGTGTGGCTACTTTTCATGCAGCCATTTTCCATTCGTAAGTCCCGTAAAGACGTTTCTGTTCCTCTCTGATATGGAAATCCCAATACTTGTCCATATCATCGCTGAGGTTGATAGCGCGAAGCTTT
>JBFMHI010000109.1 GCA_040753085.1 bacterium
GCTGTGCCCCTACAAGGCAGTATGCCACGCCTTTACTTCCCTTCTGTCCCCAATTTGCTACTACACTCCAATTTCCGACTCCCCATCTTGAAATACCTCTTTGAACTCATATGGCTGAGTAGTTACGAGGTTATACAATTAAGTGGTGGGTTAATGGTAGAATTAGTCCGTCTAATTCATGGAGCAGTTAATTACGCTTTGAGTGAGAAAAAACCAGTTATTGATGTAGATAGCGTCCAAAGGATGGCTAATGAGATATGTAATGATTATAGAGCCTTATTGCGAAAAGAACATTATGAAATCCTCAAGCGGATTAAAGAAGATAAGGATAAAAGAATTATAAATGAAGAAATAGTCCAGGAACTACTCCACAACTTGAGCTTATTAGAATATCGTAATGATGAAACCTGGGGGAATCTTCATCCTATTATAAGACCACTGGTTGATTTTTGAGTGAATATATGCAAGTAAACCTATTTGAAGATGAGATTAATCGATTAGCTACTATATTGAACAATTCCAGGATAGGCTGTATTATATTTAGTCTTTATAATACTGTTGCTGGCCGAGATGGGATTATTAATAGACTTAAAGATAAACTCAAACTTCCAATAGTAGAATTCTCCTTAACTTCTACACAAAAAAACCCACTAAAATTACTTGAACAGCTTGAACCTACTAATAATTTGGTAGTATCTATCTATGATATAGAACAAGCATTCCCTGAAGTTTTGGGATATATCAATTATCAACGAGAAGGTTTCTTTAAGTATAATTATGGGTTTCTCTTTTGGATAACTGAGTATGCTCGAGATGAAATTGCAAATAAGGCAGCAGATTTTTGGTCAAGGCGAAGCGGAGTATTTGATTTTAGAGTTAAAGATTATAAACAGATTTTAGAACTACGACAACGCCTTAGTGAAGAACCTATATCTTATCAAAATAAAGATGATTTGCTAAAAAAACTAAACATCTATAAGAATCTGTTAGAGGAGTATAAAACAGATAAGGAGATAGATGAGAAGAATATCGCTAAACTTATCTCTAAAATGGGACAAATTTACTACCTACTTGGTGATTATGATTCTGCATTAAAGCAATATCAAAAAGCATTGGAGATAATTGAAAGAATAGGAGATATTGCGCAGGTAGCAAAAAGCTTACATCAAATTGGGATGGTTTATCATCAAAGAGGTGATTATGATTCTGCATTAAAGCAATATCAAAAGGCATTGGAGATAGATGAAAGAATAGGAGATATTGCTGGTGTAGCAGGAAGCTTACATAATATTGGGATGATTTATCATCAAAGAGGTGATTATGATTCTGCAATAAAGCATTATCAAAAGGCATTGGAGATAGCTGAAAGGATAGGAGATATTGCTGGTGTAGCAAAAAGCTTACATAATATTGGGGCAATTTATCATCAAAGAGGTGATTATGATTCTGCAATAAAGCATTATCAAAAAGCATTGGAGATAACTGAAAGGATAGGAGATATTGCTGGTGTAGCAAAAAGCTTACATAATATTGGGGCAATTTATCATCAAAGAGGTGATTATGATTCTGCATTAAAGCAATATCAAAAGGCATTGGAGATAGCTGAAAGGATAGGAGATGTTGTGCAGGTAGCAAGGAGTCTTGGACAGATAGGGGTATTGTATTTTGATAAAAGTGATTATAAGAGGGCATTAGAGTTTTCCACTCAAGCATATTCAATCTTTGAGAAGATAGGTTCTCCTGATGTCCGTATTGCCAAAGGGTATATTCAAAGAATCAAGGAATTGTATCATTGAAATTTTTGAAACACTCTCAAAACTATACTTTTGCACTTTTTGTCATTCCTGCGCAAGCAGGAATCCAGAAGTCTTGATATTACTGGATTCCCGCTTTCGCGGGAATGACGAGAGGTTATTGTAAGGTATTTCTATTTCAAGTAGTTAGAAAAAAAGTGCAAAAGTATAGAAGATAAGAAGGTTACTCCTTTATTCTTAAGAGGACACAATTTCGCTACAGATGACCAGGGTGCAGATGGTACTTATGACCTTCGACTTGTAAGACTCCGTAGCCGTTATATCAAAGTAGATTGGCACTTCGTGAACGAATGCTTAAATACCGGTGATTTTCAAATATTGGATGCCTATCTAAAATTTGGTGTAGCCCATAATGGATTGGTAATTATTGAAGGAGTAACTGAGAAATGGGGGATAAGGGATTTAGAGAGATTTTGTAATAATGAGCGCCGGGTAAGTTTTGGGCAAGGTTTCCTCTTTGGGAAAGCAAAACCTATAGAAGAGATAGCCTTAGAGATACCAGAAGAAGCAAGAAGATTATTGGAGGCTGTCTGGAAAGCCCAAACAATTTGAAAAGATGAGAATCCCAGCAAAAGAATTGGTAGTGTAACTTTTTTTACTTTTAGCATTTTTGTAACTATTCAGCCACGGATTAACGCAGATTAGCACGGATAAAATAATTAAAAAGCAACAAAAAAGAAGTGGGCTTACTTATCAATTTGGGAAAAGAAGGAGTTGAATTTAAACGACTTATATATTAAAGGAATCCGTGTTTCATCCGTGTAAATCCGTGACTAAATAGTTACAAATTGACAAGCGAAGACAATAAAACTTAAAAAACGACGAAACTATAGTATAATTTAACCAGCATAATATTATGAGAAACAACCTCTTTGTTCCATCCAAGTTAGAATATGTTCGCGGACAGAGGCCAAAGGTGGCGTGTATTCTCTGTGCCGTGGCCGATAACGATGAGCGGGTAGAGCGGCTTGTTGTTTACAGAGAAGCGGGTTTCATTGTCTCTCTTAATCTATATCCTTACAGTCCAGGCCATCTAATGATTTTCCCTGAAAGGCATGTTCTTGATATAAGGGAGCTTAATGATGAGGAGGGGACACGGCTACATCAGTTGACCAAACTAAGCCTTGATATCTTAGAACGGATTTATCAGCCTTATGGTTTCAATCTTGGTTACAATATAGGCCGGCCATCAGGGGCAAGTCTGGAACATCTCCATCTTCATATTGTTCCCAGGTATGGCAATGAAGTTGGTTTCCTGGACGTCATAAACGGGGCCAGAGTAATTGTTGAAGATCCTCTGAAAACAAGGGAAAAGCTTAAAGATGCCTTTCAAAACCCAGCGGTCACGTAACATCAAGCTTACCTTAGAATACGATGGAACCGGTTACCATGGCTGGCAAATTCAACCGGACTTACCTACCGTTAGCGGCGTTCTGGAAATAGCTTTGGAGGGCTTAATCGGTTCCAAAACCCGGGTAATAGGCGCCAGCCGAACAGATGCCGGGGCGCATGCCTTAGGACAGATAGCTAATTTTAAGACTGAACACCCCTCGATACCGACAGATAAGTTCCCAAGAGCGCTAAACAGCCTACTGCCCAAAGACGTGGTTGTTACCGGGTCCGAAGAGGTGCCTCCGGATTTTCACGCTCGATTTTCGGCCGTTGATCGAACCTACCAATATCTTATCCTCAATCGTCCCTTTCCTTCGGCCTTACAGAAAAGGTATAGCCATTGGGTGCCTCAACCACTTAATCCGGAACAAATGAGAGAAGTAGCCAGGTTCCTCATCGGACGCCACGATTTTACCTCATTTTCTTCTTCAGATAAAGACCTTAACAACCCTTATCGAAGAATAAAAGAACTGCGGATTACAGATTCCGGCTGGCAGACCGCCGGCACCACATCCAGGCTGGAAAGTCAGGGCTGCCCTTATTCCCCAGGGGGATTCCCTCTATTTCAAGCTGATGGTCTTATTCGAATTCATATCAGGGCGGATGCCTTCCTGCCTAATATGATTCGGGCCATAGTGGGGACTTTGATTGAGGTTGGACAGGGTAAACGATCGACTTATGAAGTAGAAGATATTTTGGCCGCCCGAGACCGCACTCTGGCCGGACCAACTGTTCCTGCCTGTGGGCTTTATTTGATAAAAGTAGATTACGTGTAACGGCCTATATTGAACTTCAGCCTTCAGCCTATCCACCTGAGTAGTGGCTATTCTTGCAGCGCTGCACCAGCCATCGTCCCCACTCTTCTATTCCTTCCCCGGTGCGGCAGGAGATGAGGAAAAAGGGGATATCCTTACGAAGTATCTCCAGACCTCGGTGGAAGTAATCGAGGTCAAAGTCAAAGTAAGGCAGCAGGTCCACCTTGTTCAACAGCACGGCATCGGCGCCAGTAAATATACCAGGGTATTTGTAAGGCTTATCGTGTCCTTCCGGCACACTGGAAACCACCACCGAGAAATGCGTTCCCAGCCGAAAGTTGGCCGGGCAAACGAGATTACCCACGTTCTCAATGAAGATAAGGTTCAACCCCTTCAGAGGAAACTGTTCCAGGGCGGAACGCACCATTGGCGCGTCCAGGTGGCATGCCCCGCCGGTATTGACCTGCACCACCGGTATCCCCGCGAAGGCAATGCGGTCGGCATCAATCGTCGAGGCTACGTCTCCCTCAATGACCCCTACTTTTAGCTCCGAGAGATGGGAGACGCTAGCTAAAATCAGGCTGGTCTTCCCAGCCCCTGGTGAGGCCATAAGGTTGAGGGCGCTTACTCCCGCCGCCTCAAACTGCCTTTGGTTCTCAAGGGCAATCTGATCATTGGCCTTCAAGATCCGTTGAACCACAGGAACTTTCATATTTCCTCCACTTCAATGCTCTCCACGTAGAATTCCTGCCCGCCGGTCGCCTGGAAGCAGATACCCCCGCAGTGGGGACACGCGGTAGGCAAAATTTCCTCCTTCCAGATGAAGTTCTGCTTACAGTCCGAGCAGGAGCAGGTGACCGGGATGCGGCGTATCTGGAGGACAGCGCCTTCAGCGGGAGTTCCCTGGCTAATGAGGTCGAAATAGAACTGGATGGAATCACTCACATAGCCGGAGAAGACCCCCAGGGCCAGGTTAATCCCGGTGATGCGGGAGGCTCTGGCTTGCTTCGCCGCTTCCAGCGTCGTGGCGAGAATTCCCTCGGTGATAGGTAACTCGTGCATGCTTTAAGAGCCTATCCCAAAACTTCCGCAGCGCCTTGTCGAGGATGCGAAGCGTCCTCGACAACAGGGGGTTAGACACCAGGCGTCGGCCAGACTCCTGGGGTCTGGGTTTGGGGATAGGCACTAAGGTCAATGGTAATTGTTTAGTAATGAGCTGTCAGCCTTCGTTCCTCAGCTTTGGCAGCCAGGTCAACGGCCATCACTCATAATTATGTTGTATAATAATCCATTTAATCTGTCAAGAGAAATTGTAAGTGTTCAGCCACAAAGACACGAAGACACAAAGATTAAAGAATTATTTCTTAATAGCTCAACAGAGCAGTAGCCCAGTAGTTAAAGACTTTTCTGAAAGTTCCAGAACTGGCACTCTATTGCTCTACTGCATACTTTTAAATTAAGTAACATACTATACTTTTGTGCTTTTTTGTAACTACTTGAAATACAAATACTTTGCAATAACCTCTCGTCATTCCCGCCAAAGCGGGAATCCAGTAATATCAAGGCTTCTGGATTCCTGCTTGCGCAGGAATGACAAAAAGTGCGAAAGTATAGTAGATATTAAAATTGATTAAAAAACCAGCCTCCTTTTTACCACAAAGACACAAAGAGACTAAATTCATCAATAATTTCCCCTTCGTGTCTTCGTGCCTTGGTGGCTGAACGGTTGCGGGAAATTATCTACGAAGGCCACCAGGCTTGAATAATATTGACAAACATCCTCAGGTGTGCTATGTAGAGTAGTATAGCTTTCAAGCCAAGGTGGCTCGTCGTCGAAAGGTAATTGTACCCTGATGAATAAACCATCCACCATCCGCCATATTCCCGCTCAATGGGTTAATCAAAGATTGGATCACTTTCTGAAGGAGCATTTTGATTTCTCCCGCGCCTATATCCAGCAACTGATCCGGGCCGGCCATATCAGAGTGGGGACTCAAAAGGTCAAGTCCAGCTACCATCTTAAGGCCGGGGATAAGATTGTCTGCCACTTTCCCCCTCCCCCTGAAGATTTCAAACTCCAGCCCGAACCTATCCCTTTAGATATTCTCTATGAAGACGAAGATGTTATCGTGGTCAACAAACCGGCCGGCATGGTGGTTCACCCGGCCACTTCAGTCAGGTCAGGGACCCTGGTCAATGCCCTGCTCCATCACTGTGGCCGGCTTTCTGAAGTGGGCATCTCGGCGGATAGACCAGGCATTGTGCACCGGCTGGATAAAGATACCTCCGGTGTCCTGGTGGTGGCTAAAACCAATGAGGCCTATTGGGACCTGGTAAATCAGTTTGCCTCCCGGACCATCAACCGGGTTTACCTGGCGTTAGTTCATGGAATAGTCAGGGAAGAGGAAGGCGAGATAGATATGCCTATCGGACATCATATCAGGGACAGGAAGAAAATGGGTGTGGCCACCAGGCGAGGTAAAGAGGCCATAACCAGATTCAAAGTCAGGGGGCGGTTCTCTGATTTTACCCTCCTTGAGATTAAGCTGGGTACGGGCCGGACCCACCAGATCAGGGTCCATTTAAGTTACATCCACCATCCGGTGGTAGGCGATGCTACTTACGGCCCTAAAAGGAAACAACTCAGTCTCAAGAGACAGGCCCTTCACGCCAGGTCTCTGGGGTTTGTTCATCCTAAGACTAAAGAATATATGGAGTTTGTCACCCCGCTGCCTCAAGATATGGCGGATCTTGTAAGTGTTCAGCCACAAGGACACTAAGACACAAAGATTAAAGAATTATTTCTTAATAGCTCAACAGAGCAGTAACCCAGGAGTTAAAGACTTTTCTGAAAGTTCCAGAACGGCTGCTCTATTGCTCTACTGCTCTTTAAGACACATACTTTTTCGTGTCTTCGTGCCTTGGTGGCTGAACGGTCACCGGATTTTTTATTCAGGGATAGGGATAAAAATGCCTCTCCCGACAGTTGGCACAGAGAGGGATCCTGGAGTAATCACCAGATAGATCGGCTTCCAGGATCTCTTGACGTCTTGAACCTTCCCAAACGCCCATAATTCCTTCTTTGTCTACATTCCCAAAGATAGATTTACCCAAAAGGTCCCGGCAGCAAAGGACCACATCTCCGTTCCAGTAGATGTCTAAGGCGTGCCTTAACCGCCCGCAGGGCCTTTTCTGCTTAGTTTCAAACCCCAGGGTATCCACATACTTGATGTAAGGAAGCTGGTCTATCTCCTGACCGTCAATCACCATCGGAAGGTAAGCGCTTCTATCTTTGACCTGACCGGCCCAGGTATCAAAATATTGAATCCTGATCGTGTCTCCGTGCGCCACATCTAATCGGGCCCGCCACTTCCTGATAAAATCCGGTATTTCAGCCACCGTCTCTTTCATCTTGATAATCTGCAGCTCAATATGGGTCCCGGCCACAAGCTCCTGCCTCACCTTAAGAAGGCCCTGGACATTCTTGATAACCTGATCAAATTTGGCCCCGATTCTTAGCGACTCGTAAGTCTCTTTATTTACCCCATCCAGGGAGATGGTAAGCCGGTCAATTCCTGATCCCAGCAACTGACGGGCCTTTTCTTCCGTCAGAAGAGTGGCATTGGTGGAAAGGCCAACAAAATCGAGCCCAGCCTCTTTGGCATATTTGATCATTTGAGGGAGCTCAGGGTGAAGGAGGGGCTCGCCAGAGAGATAAAGAAGAAAAGACCTGGTTCCAATCCTGATGGCCTCATCGCATATCTTCTGGTAGATGGCCATCTTCATATAACCTACCGGCCGCGGCATTCTTCTTCCCGGACACATGACACAGTGGAGGTTGCAGTCATTGGTAACTTCGATATTGATATGGGCAGGGCCTTTCGATTTTGGATGGCGGATTATTCCGATTTCGGATTCCGCACCCATTTCGTAGGTACCCGCTATTTCGGATTGTTTGCCCATTTAACCTCTGACTTCTAAGCTCTCCAAGCCGCGACCGTTAGGGAGCGACCACCAAGGTTTTGGGATAGGCCCTAAACCGGCCGGGCCAGGGCCAGGCAGTAGACTTTAGCTGCTCCAGCTTCCAGTAATGCCCGGCTGCACTCATTCATAGTCGCCCCAGTCGTAAAGACATCATCAATTAAAAGAAGGGAACGGCCTTCTATTTCTTCCCGACGTCTTACCTTAAAAGCCCCTTTAAGATTGGTCAATCTTTGCTCTTTGGTCAGTTCAATCTGAGGAATAGTGAACCGTGTTCTAAGAAGATTTCCTGTTAAAAGAGGCAGATTCAGGTTGAGACTTACTATCTTAGACAGAAGCTCAGCCTGGTTAAATCCGCGGGACCTAAGCCGTCTCCGATGAAGAGGCACAGGCAGGATAAAATCAACCTTAAGCTCAGGCCAATATTGATCCGGGTATTCCGCCATGAGTCCCCCCAGGAGTCGAGCCAGAGCTTCTTTTTGACCAAATTTAAACAGGTGAATGGTTTTCCTTAAAATCCCCTCATAGATGCCTACCGCCCGGGCCTGGTGAAAACACCTTTTCCCTTCCCTGCATCCCCGACAAAGAGGGGCAGAGATTCCTTCAAAGGAGGGAGCGAGTGGAAGTCCACATCGCTCACACCACGGAGGATGAATCAATTGAATCTCTGCCCAACATTTAGGACAAACCGCCTCTTTTTCTTCCTCCTTCAAAAAGCGGCCGCAGATCAAGCAAACCGAAGGGAAAAGGAAGTCGACTATCAGTCGAAAAAGGTTTTTGAACACCTTCTATTTCCCTAACCGCCGACGTTGTATCTTGGTCCGTTTTCGTAATTTTTTATACTTATGCTTCCTGATCTTTTTTCTTCTCTTTTTAACTACACTGGACATAAATTAAGCCTCCTCTTAGCGCGGCAAAGCCCCAACCAATAATCAGGTAATCGGTAATCAGTGGCTGCACTGCCTATTGACTACCGATCACCTTTTTGCCATGATTCTCGCGGACAACGCCAATGTTGCGGCGTAATACTATATTGTCACAATATACCTTATTACCTCAAAAAAGTCAAGCCCTATATTTCACAAATCTGGGACGGTTCATAACCGTCCAATTTTCTGTGAAACCTTGCGGTTAGTTCATTATCGGCTATAGCATCATCATACCATTTTTTTCTACAAAACTACTTTTCTCGTCTTAACTTCCCCGCAAATATC
>JBFMHI010000110.1 GCA_040753085.1 bacterium
GGGACAGGGCTTGTCCCTGTCCGTGCTTGTCCATGTCCGTTCCGTAGACGGACAACCACAAGGGTTGTCCCTACAGCCTAAGGACAGACCCGAATCACGGACACGGCTCACGGATTTTCCGTGTTTTATCTGTGCGCATCTGTGGCTGCACGGTTACATGGACTCTATCCTGACTGGTCCAAACCATGAATAAGGCCGAATTTTGTATGCCTTCCCACTCGAAACTTGAAGACTAATCGATCCTAAGGATAGCCCGGAATGCCTCCTGGGGGATAGCAATCTTTCCGACCTGCTTAAGCCTCTTTTTGCCTGCTTTCTGTTTTTCCAGGAGCTTTCGTTTTCTGGTTATATCTCCTCCGTAACATTTGGCCGTCACATTCTTTCTTAAGGCCGGGATGGTCTCCCGGGCAATAATCTTGGCGCCGATAGCCGCCTGAATAGCCACGGCAAACTGCTGTCTGGGGATAACCTCTTTTAATTTTAAAGCCAAATCCCGGCCCTGAGAATAAGCCTTCTCGTAAGGGATAATATTGGAGAGGGCATCAACGACTTCGCCGGCAATAAGTATATCCAGCTTAACCAGTTTGGTTGGTCGGTAGCCGATATGTTCATAGTCAAAGGAGGCATATCCCCGGCTGGCCGACTTGAGACGGTCATAAAAATCCCGCACGATTTCATTTAAAGGCAGCTCATAAGTGAGGACCACCTGTCTGGCATCCAAATATTCCATATTCTTCTGAATTCCCCGTCGATTCTGAGCTAACTGCATAACTCCACCCAGGTATTCATGGGGCAGGATGATAGTGGCTCTGATATAAGGTTCTTCCATACTCGACAGTTTAGAAGAATCAGGGAAATTAGTCGGATTATCCACTTCAATTACCTTCCCGTCAGTCTGGGTAATACGATAGGGAACACTGGGAGGGGTGGCAATAAGTTCCAGGTTGTGTTCCCTCTCCAGACGCTCCTGAATTATCTCAGAGTGAAACAGTCCCAGGAAACCGCATCTATATCCAAATCCAAGGGCCTTTGAACTTTCCGGCTCATAGGTCCAGGAAGTATCGTTTAAGTGAAGTCTCTTTATGGCCTCAGAAAGGATCTCATAGTCCGGTGAATGGATGGGATAAAGACCACAGAAGACCATTGGTTTGGCTTCCTTGTAACCCGGCAGAGGCGTTTGGGCCGGCCGATGGTAATGGGTGATGGTATCACCGATTTTGGTGTCGGTTATATTTTTAATCCCGGCCAGGCAGTAACCTACTTCTCCGGCCTTAAGCGCCTCGGTTTGAACAAGATTGAGACGGAAAATCCCTACCTCGCTTACCTGGTAATCTTTTCCAGTCGACATTAGTTGAATCCTATCCCCAGCCTTTATCGTTCCATCCATGCCCCTCAAATAAATCACCGCTCCCTGGTAAGAGTCGAACCATGAATCAAAGATGAGCGCCCTCAATGGGGCCTCCGGGTCACCTTGAGGTGGAGGTATACGCCGGATCACGGCCTCCAGGATATCCTCTGTGCCTATACCTTCTTTGGCGCTGATCAGGAGGCATTCCTCGGCCGAGAGTCCCAGATTGTCTTCTAACTGGCTTTTAACTCTATCAATGTCAGCCGCTGGTAGGTCTATCTTATTGAGCGCCGGAATAATAACCTTTCCCTGTGACTGGGCCAGGTGCAGATGGGCCAAAGTTTGGGCCTCTACTCCTTGAGAAGCATCCACCAGAAGGATAACCCCTTCGGTAGCCGCCAGACTGCGGGATACTTCGTAGGTAAAATCTACATGACCCGGCGTATCTATCAAATTAAGGGTATATGTCTCTCCATCCCTGGCCTGATAAGTGAGCCTTATCGGATGGGCCTTAATGGTGACACCGTGTTCCCGCTCCAGGTCCATATCATCCAAAACCTGCTCCCGCATCATTCTCTTGTCCAGGGTTTTGGTGTGTTCCAGGAGACGGTCGGCCAGGGTTGATTTCCCATGGTCAATATGGGCGATAATAGAAAAATTTCTGATCCTGTCTAAATACATTAGGATTACCCCGCCACCTTGCTCGATGCTCGATGCTCGTACTCATTATATTCATAAGCCGCAGTTCTGTCAACAAAAAAGGCTAAACCGACCGTCTGTGGGTCGGTTTAGCCCTCGGGAAAGGTAAAACAATAAGATTATTAAGAATCGATTATATAGTATTAAATATGTATTAAGCTGGTTGTTCCTATTTATTATATCGACATCTATTAAAAGAAACTTGAGTAGTCTAATAATTTTCTGTTGGCAAAACAGGTAAAATGTGATATAATTCAGAAATTAGAGATGGTAACTACTTATGTGTTCCTCTTTTGGCCAGGCTGAGTAGTTACCAGAGGTAAAAGAATGCGAAAACAAGGAAGGTCAAAGGATTTTAATAAAATAAGCACCCTCATTAAAAAAGGTGAGGAAATCGGATATGTTACTTATGAAGACCTTGAGGGTGTCTTTACGGACAAGTCCTCCTGGTCGCCTCACCTGGAAGACCTCCTGGCCCAGTTAGAGGAACATAATATAGAGGTCGTTGAGGAGGAGGAAGAGCCGGAAAAAGAAGAGACAGAAGTTACCTGGCCTTATGATCTGGTGAAGACTTATCTTTCTGAGATTGGACGGATACCTGTTTTAAGTGTTGAAGAGGAAATAAATCTGGCTAAAATAATAGAGCAGGGCAAGGAGAGGATCAGGCAAATCGAAATAAAGCTTAGCCTTTCTGTGAGGAGGCTAAAGCGACTCTTCCTTCAGCGACGACAGGAGGATCGAGTGACTAACCCTGAGATTTTATCTTATCTGTCCCGCTTAGGTCAGGAGGAGAAGGACTCCATCTTAACGGAGATTGATTCGGCTGAAAAGCAAATCTTCCGAGCCAAGCAGAGATTTACAGAGGCCAATCTTAGGTTGGTCGTCTCTATTGCCAAAAAATATATTCATCAGAAGGTATCTTTTCTTGATCTGATTGATGAAGGTAATTTGGGGCTGATGAGGGCGGTGGACAAGTTTGACTACAAAGAAGGATTTAGATTCAGCACTTATGCTACCTGGTGGATTAGACAGGCGATCACCAGGGCCTTAGCCGATCAGTCAAGAACCATCAGGATACCGGTTTATATGTCGGAAATAATAAACAAGTGTATCAAAATAACCCGCCAGTTATCTCAAGAATTTGGCCGAGAACCTACTTTGGAAGAGATTGCCGCCCGGATGAAACTTCCGATTACCAGGATTGTGGAGGCAGTAACTATTGCCCAGGAGCCGGCTTCTTTGGAAACACCGGTCGGTTCCAATGGGAGCAGTCAATTAGGCGATATGATCAAGGGGACTTTCTCTCCTCATAATGCTATGTTTTTTAAAATTCTCAGGGATCAGATAAATAAGCTTCTGAATACCCTTAGCGAAAAAGAAGAGCAAACCTTGAGACTCCGATATGGACTGGGTGAAGAGACCCCTCATACCCTTGAAGAAATCGGCAAGATTTTAGGGATAACCAGGGAAAGGGTCAGACAGTTGGAAAACAAGGCTCTTTCAAAACTTCGCAAACTTCAAATTAGCAAGGAACTCCAGGATTTTCTTCACGAAGAAAAATAAAACCGATTGCGGATTTCGGATTTCGGATTTTCGCATTTCGCATTCCGCAATCCGAAATCAAAAGGGGGTGTATAATTTGTTAGACCTTAAAGATTTTATCCGGGATATACCTGATTTTCCCAAAGAGGGGATTCTATTTAAAGACATTACGCCTCTCTGGCAAAATCCGGCGGCCTTTCGTCAAGCTATTGATATGCTGGTCGATCGGTTTAAGGATGAGAAGATCGAGATGATAGTGGGAGCCGAGGCGAGAGGGTTTATTATAGGGGGAGCCCTGGCCTATCGGTTAGGGACAGGACTCATCCCTGTTCGTAAGCCGGGGAAGCTTCCTTATAAGACTATTTCGGCTTCTTATGCCTTAGAGTATGGCACTGATTCTCTGGAGATGCATGTCGATGCCCTATCTCGGGGTCAGAGGGTCTTAATCTTAGATGACCTGCTGGCTACCGGCGGAACAGCTAAGGCGTTAGTGGAACTGGTAGAAAAGGCTAAAGCTAAGGTGGCTGCCATTGCCTTCTTAATAGAATTAACCTTCCTCTATGGCCGAGATAAATTGGAAGGATACGAAGTCTTCTCATTAATGCAGTATTAGAGCTTATCCCAAAACCTCTCCGGCGTGACCAGACACCAGGTTTCTTGAAGAAACCTGGTGTCTTCGTCCTGGTTGGGGAATAGGTAAAGGCGCAGAAATTCCCCAACTTTTAATGTAACTATTCAGCCACCGATGGACACGGATGAAACACTGATTCCTTTAATATATAAGTCCTTTAAATTCAAGTCTTTCTCTTCCAAAATTGGTATCTACTCAAAATCAAGTTGAGAACTTGTCAATTGCGAGCCCGAACGGAGTGAGGGGGCAATCCGTCCTGTTTCGCCTTCGGCTCGCAGTTCTCGCATTACGACATAGCCTCTTCAAGGGTAACTATTCAACTTAGTTTTGAGTAGTTACTCCACTTATTACTGCGAAGATTGTCAAAAATGGTCGGATTGAAAAACCTGAGGAATTCCACTGTTGCCGAAACTGCTCTCAGGCGAAATAAGGGTAGATGATGCGGAGAAATTTCTGAAGAAACGTGGGTTATGAAATACGATCCCGAAATACACCACCGTAGGTCTATTCGTCTGAAGGGATACGATTATTCACAGGCGGGCGCGTATTTTGTCTCTATTGTCACGCAAGACAGGGCGTGTTTATTTGGCGAGGTAGTGGATGATGAGATGCGGTTGAACGAGGCCGGACGAATGGTGGTTAACGAATGGAACGCATTACCAAGCCGATTTCCAGACGTTGATTTAGACACGTTCATCACCATGCCCAACCACATCCACGGTATCATTGTAATCGTAGGGGCACCCCTTGTGGGTGCCCAACCCCTTGTGGGTGCCCAACCCCTTGTGGGTGCCCAACCCCTTGTGGGTGCCCAACCCCTTGTGGGTGCCCAAAATGACAGGGCAACCACAGGGGCAACCACAAGGGTTGCCCCTACAATCGTTGACGACGGTTGAATACACCCGTGGTGTTAGAACTCTCGACTGGCCGCGGTTTCGTGGGCGTTTTTGGCAACGCAATTATCACGAGCACATTATCCGCGACGAAAACGAATTAAACCGTATCCGTAAATATATAATCAACAACCCCTTGCAATGGGAATTAGACCATGAAAACCCGATGGTAAAAGACCAGAAATAGGAGACACCATGGGAACTATAACCGAATCCGAAGTTGAACAAGTTGCCCTGACATGGTTTGAAAGTCTCGGCTACTCCGTACTTTCAGGTCCTGACATCGCCCCTGGCGAATTGATGGCTGAACGTAATGATTACCGGGAAGTGGTATTAGAGCAGAGGTATCTACTCAAAATCAAGTTGAGAACTTGTCAATTGCGAGCCCGAACGGAATGAGGGAGCAATCCGTCCTGTTTCGCCTTTGGCTCGCAGTCCTCGCATTACGACACAGCCTCTTCAAGAATAACTACTCAACTTAGTTTTGAGTAGTTACCAAAATTGATAAGTAAGCCCATTCCTTTTTTTGTTGCTTTTAATTATTTTATCCGTGTTAATCCGTGTTAATCCGTGGCTGAATAGTTTTACCTTTTAGGTAAAGGCAAAAAATGATTGACAACTAATTAGATTTATGTTAAAATAACCATTTATTGTATCCGGTTAGCCTATATTAACCCGGAGGACGGAAGTCAGAAGACAGTGGACAGAAGAATCTGACCTCTGTCCTCTGACAAAAGGCGATGGAACTATCTGATAGAGAAGCCCTTATTTTAGCAGCCTTACTTCACGATATGGGGAAGTTCTGGCAAAGAACAGGGGAAAAGTATCGGGGTGAGTATGAGGAATTAGTCAAAGACTGCTGCCCCTACCTTGAACTGAGGGGGATATATACTCATCGGCACGTCCTCTGGAGTGGGGATTTTGTGGACAGGCAGGTGGGCGAGACAAAGGTAAAAAGTCTGGTTCTTCATCATCACTATCCCTTAAATCGTCTTCAAAAGATTCTTGCCCTGGCCAATGATCTTTCACAGGGCGAGATGTTTCCTGATGAAGGCTTCCAGGAAATGGGTCAGCCGGCTTATTATCAAACCCCCTTACAGTCTATCTTTTCAGAAACGAAGGTTGAACCGACTGAGTCTACCTTCGGGCGCCGGGCCTATTATTTTCCTTTAACCAGACTCGAAACATCAGAACAGGTTTTTCCTGAGACTGAACTGGTGGTGAGCAAGGAGAAATATCTTCGTCTATGGCGGGACTTTATAGATGAAGTTTCTAAACTCAGTGTTCTTAAGCGGTTTTCAACCGACAGCGATACATGGTACTATGTATTAAAAAAATATCTTTCCAGGATTCCGGCGGTGACCCTAAAAAAAGTTGGTGAATACAGTCCGGACCTTTCTCTCTTTGACCACGCCTCAACCACGGCGGCCATAGCTGTTTGCCTTTATGATCTAAATTTAAAAGAAAGCGAATTAGACGAAGCCTTAGGCACCCTCTGGCATGTGCATCCCCCTCCAAGTATGGCTGAAGAAAGATTTGCCTTGGTTGGAGGAGAGATTAGTGGCCAACCTTTTCAGGGCGATTCTATCCTGGAGCAAGGAAACAATTTCAGTGTCAAGGGTAAATTTCTTTATCTCCGATTATTGGAAAAAGCCATAATTAAGTCTATCTTGGAGGGCCTTGATTTACCTCAGGTCAATCTCTTGTATGCGGACGGAGGACGATTTTATTTTATCGTCCCCTTAAACAAAAACGCTCAATTGATAGAGAGAAAAGTCGAGATTAACCGGAGGCTAAACTGCGTCCATAATGGTGAGTTGGGACTATTCCTCGCTTCTATCCCCATGGCGATGAGTGACTTTATGGGCGCCGGGGTCGGTCGCTGTTGGAAGAGGCTGTTAGAAGAGCTTGAAGCAGATAAGAATAGTCCCTTTCAAGAGTTAGCGGCTGAAAACTACTCCCTGGTTTTTGCGCCTATGACCCAGGGGGGCAAAGAGATCTATTGTTCGATTTGTGGGACTAAGGGGGTAAATAACAAGGGAGAAACCTGCCGTATGTGCACCAGCTTCGAGGAACTGGGCCGAATGGGAGACGAGGCTGAGGTCTTGTTGGAAAGAAGGATAGGGTTGGATAAACCCCTGGCCTCTCCTAATAACTTTCGGGATGCCCTTGAGATTTTCGGGGGGCAGTATATTTTTAAAAAAGAGAGTGAACTGGCCACCATAAGACCCAATTTTGATATCACCGTTGTCCTCTTAAATTCTTTGGAGCTGGCTAAAGTTAGCGCCCGGCTTCCTTCTTACTATAAACAAAAAGAGGAATGGAAGGCCTCCCTTGAATATGATTTCTTCCCTAAGTGGACGGCGGAGAGCAAAAGGGATCAGAGAAAATTACAGGGCGTGCTTAGATTGGAGATGGACTATCTGGAACTGATCTTTTGCCATGGACTTGGATACCGGGCCACTTTGAGCCGAATATCTACTTTGAGTTCTTTAGTTTCTTTCTTCCTAAAGGCTTATCTAACAGAATTCATCAAGGATAATTATGCCGATGATTGTTCCCTGTTCTGGACAGGCAGTAAAGGTATCTTCCTGAGCGGAACCTGGCATAAGGCCATTGAAGCCGCTATATCTATTAGAGAAGCATTTAAGAAATACACTGGTGAAGATGGGAAATTTGATCTCTCGGCCGGGTTGTCCTTTATTTCTCCGGATGATTTAGTTTCGGTGGGGATTACCTTAAACCAAAGGTTGATCAAGGCGGCCAAAAAGAAGCGGGGGAGCTTGGCCTTTTTAGGAAAAACCATCGCCTGGGACAGGCTGGAAGAGGTGGAACGACTAAAAAATATACTCGTTTTCTGTCTGGAAATAGGCAAAGAAGGGCAAAGGCTGCCAGCCGATCTCCTTCTGGAACTATCTAATATCCATCGTCTTTACAAGAAATCACCAGGGAATTCAGAAGATGAGGCAGGTGTGGCTGAAACAGCTAAATATCAACGTTGGCGGTGGCTGCTAACCTATTACCTAGCCCGGCTAATAGAAAGGCATCCTGAATTTGAGGCGGAATTAAGCGGGATGAGGGAAATGATCGTTGAGCAGGGTTTGATTAAAGATTTAGATCTGATCATTAATTGGACCAGCACAGCGCTTCAGCCATAGAAAACAGGTAACCGTTCAGGTATAGCTGTACGGATTAGCACGGATAAATAACACAGGACAGAAGGCGGAAGTGTAGGGACAGGGCTTGTCCCTGTCCGTGCTTGTCCATGTCCGTTCCGTAGACGGACAACCACAAGGGTTGTCCCTACAGCCTAAGGACAGACCCGAATCACGGACACGGCTCACGGATTTTCCGTGTTTCATCTGTGTGCATCTGTGGCTGAACGGTTACGAAAACAGAAGGTAACGACGTGTCTTTGTGCCTTAAGGGCTGAATAGTTACAACAGAAGACAGAGGATAGATAACGGTGTTCTGGTTATTTACTTCCTGGAGGCAATAGAGCCGGATATGGATAAGATCATAGAGGAAGGGCAAAAACAAATTAAAAGATGTTTACAGTCCGGAATAGATAAAGAAATCCACGACTATGCGGAGAGGCTGGGTAAATATTTCAGGACTGCCTCAAAGATAGAGCACTCACCTGGTAGCCGGATTCGTCTCCCTTTAGACCATCTTAGACGATTAAGTCAGGGAATGATTCCGGAGGCTGATTTTAACTCTGAGCTTGACCTTCTAAAAGCAGAGTTTATCTATGCTGCTTCTCAGACAGAGACAGAGGAGAAAGGATTTCAAGAATTCGTTTCCCTGATTAATTTTGGACTGGACGAACTTTTATCCGAACATAAATCATTCCAGGGAGTGCGAAACTTGACCTGGTTCTTGGAAGCTGTTTTAGCCTATCATTATGCGTAACTACT
The DNA here is from genome assembly GCA_040753085.1 of bacterium. Classification (NCBI taxonomy): domain Bacteria; species bacterium. The sequence continues at coordinate 9,031 of JBFMHI010000110.1, forward strand.
CAGCCACCACATATTGATTTTGAAGCTTACAGAACACAATATATTGTGGTTCGTCTCCTTTTATAGGTTGCATAGAAAGCCGTTTTTTAGGAATTTTAGCTAACTTTTAAACACCT
>JBFMHI010000111.1 GCA_040753085.1 bacterium
ACCCCTCCCATCAAGGGAGGGGAAGCTCTTATGCCGACGCTGTCGGTACAAAAGGAGATGAAACTTAACCCATAGCACTATAATCTGTAATGAGCTTACTTTTTTAACTTGATTTTGAGTAGATACGAGATACTAATGGTTTTTGCGGGCAGCATAGATGAATGGTGAAAAATATTTCCTTAAAGATGCCTCTGTATACCTAAACTGGTTTGTTCCCAAGAAATAATCTACTATGGACTCTCGCAAACGGGCAAGTTCTTTAAGTCGGGGAAAACCTTTAACGCTGTCCAGCGTCAAATCTATTAGCTCAAGAGAACGCTCAAATGCCCGCTGAGCATACTCAAGATTATGCTTAGATTGCCAATTGAGGGCGCGTTCTACCTCACTTCCGATATTTGCCATCTGTTCAATAAATGACAATTGATTCCAGCGCCTTACTCCGAGATCTTTATGGTGATAACTCATCGTTTAATCCTCTTGGCAACAATTTCAATAATTTTCTTACATATCTCTTTATCTTCCACCTCACGACTCCTGTTGCCTTGGGAAGGCCGCACATTGATTATTGAGTCAAATTCAACAAATTCATCTCCTTTAATATCGGGATAAAAATTAATACCCCAAAGGTCCTTCTGTTTTGATTCATCCTCAAGAAGAAGTGCTTCTAAATCAGAATGAAGCTCGGCATCAACGGCGATAATTTCTCTATCTACATCAACGACTGCCTTTACCAAATCACCAAATGTATCCTCAGCCATTTGTTTAAGTTCATTAAACATTAGTGTGTCTGTTATTATTTTCATAAGTTGTATGTGTTGAGGGAGATATAATCCCTACGAACGACGCCTTTCAGCCTGAGCAATGCCTTCCGAAGTGGTTCATATCCCTTAACTCCTAAAGTACGCTTGGCCATATTCCGTAAGATTTGACCGGCCCGGTGATAGCAAATCATCCCGCTTTTTAGTTCCACAAAGGCCTTAAAGGCAGCCAGGCGGTGATGCCTCTTTAAGGTCAGTCTTTTCAAGGCAAAAGGGTCTGTCCCTAAATCAACTCCACCTATTTGATTAATACAAACCGCCTGATATCCCACCATCTTGGCAATCTTTCCTACGGCCGGATGATGATAACCCGTAGGTGAAGAAAAAAGATCGATCTCTCTCTCAAGATGCTCCTCCATGACCCGTTTTGACTCGGCCAGTTCGTATTTCAATTCCTCCTCATCTAGGGCGGCCATAAAGGGATGGGTAAGCGTATGCGACCCGATCTCCATCCCGCCATCCAGCATCTCTTTTATCTGATCCCAGTTTAGCATCCCCTTATCTCCCACCGCCCCGGCCGTAACAAAAAAGACCGCCCGCTGGCCAAGTCTTTTTAACACCGGGTAAGCCTCTTTAAAATCACTGACGCAGCCATCGTCAAAGGTAATAACCACTGATTTCCCCTCAGGAACCTCTTCTCGCTCTAAGGCCTCCACCAACTCATGCAACCGGATGGTCTTAAAATTGTTCTCCTGTAAATAAGTCATCTGTTCCTGAAACTGCGCCCGGCTGAGACAATAAGGCCTCTTTCTAACATCAACCTTGGCCAGGGCGGCCTCATCAGAAATAATTTCGTGGTAAAGTAAAATGGGAACCTTCATCTTATCAATCTCGATTCGCAATTCTGTTTAACTACCATCACCTCATACCCTGGAATAAACGGTTTAACCAGGGTATTAGCCGCCGTCAGTAGCCAGGGAAATTTCTGGGCCAATCTTCCTTTAAAAGATCTCTGGGGAAGATTTCGGTCAACAATGGAACCGGTAATAAAATATTCCCCTCCACCCATCCCAGCCATTAATCTCTTTAACTCGAAAAGGGAAAGGAGGTTCTTATATTTGTAATCGGCCCCTTTAAATAGACGCACATACGCATTCATATATCTTCGGGGCAAAAATCCGACTCCCCAGAGATCAACATGAGGTTCAGGACCAAAGATATTAAACCGGTTGGGAGAATTAAAACAGAAATAACCTCCCCTGGCCATAACCCGGTAAGCCTCCTCTAAAAAACCCTCTTGATCCGGCATGTGTTCAATCACATCCGTGGCATTAATCAGATCAAAACAGCCGTCAAGAAAAGGCATTTCTAATCCGGAGCCACAAACAAGAGTAACATTCTCTATCCCATAAACAGCAAAGAGCTTCCTGGCCAGAAGCAAATCAACTAGGGAGATATCTATCCCTACCGCCTCTTTAAAGTGACCCGCCAGGGTAAAAAGGGTGCTGCCTCCACCACACCCAAGATCTAGGCACCTCTCCCTTCCCTGAAAACTCGAGCCACTCCGGTTGATCAGATGCTTAATCTTGGCTAATCTAATCTCTCCCCTCTCCCGGCTTAGCAGTTCGTGCCTTAGATGCTTCTCAAGCAAGCCCTCAGGGAGAGAAGAAAAATTTATCCGGAGTCTGAGCAACTCCTCGTAATCCATAGAGTTAAAGCGCTTCAGGATGGTCTCAACTTGCCCTAATTCCTGAGACGACATCGGCCTCAGTCTGAAATCAGGGATGCCCTGATAAATAAGAAAATCTCTATTACAGGCAGAACAGTGATATTGGTAATGATCATCCTGGTATTCTATCTCTCTTCTACAGGAAGGACAGGCGTAGCTGAATATTTTTTGTTTGGTCAAGATATGCACCTCTTAGCCCATTAGCCATTAGCCAATAGGGATCTTTGCTCATTAGCTCTTCCCACTTTTCCTTTTGCCTATTACCTATTGGCTATTCCTGGCCACCACAAAGATGGAATCGCCGCCTTTTTTCAGGAAATTGGTTAAGTGGTAAAGGGGGAAAAGCGCCAACCAGGAGCAGGTTCTGATTAAAAGCCGGATTATTCGACGGTGAATGCTTCCAGAGGGATGTTTGGAAAGAGCCTTATCTTTAACAGACTCAACCTCCCCCAGATATGAACCCTGGTGGAACTTGGGATCATCCCTTTTCTCTCCCCTCCACGCCTTTATTTTATCGATAACCGCCTCTTCCAGCTTTCCCAGAGTATATCTGAAGGGAATATTTTCCGAATATGAATCAAGCAGATCAAAGCCTGCCTTATTAAGCAAGGCGGTCAGTGTCTTTTGGGAAAATTGGTAGATATGTCCCGGCGGCGTAGGGTGTTCCCAAATGCCGAAGGTTTTGCCACAAAGACAGTAGGTTGTTCTGGGAATGAGGCCGTCAATATTGGGTGTGGAAATAAAGATAAATCCATCCGGCTTCAAAATTTCTCTGGCCTTTAGAAGGTCTTGATAAGGATCCGGGACATGCTCTAAACTATCCCAAAAAGTTACGGCATCAAAAAAAGCAGGCTCAAACTTAGATTCATTCAGCTTTCCGGCCGTGACTTCCAGCCCATAATTCCGCCTGGCGTATTGGGCCGCCTCTTCACTTATATCTATCCCGTAGGCATCCCAGCCGGCTGCCTTAGCCTCCTGGAGAAATAGACCGGTAGAACAGCCCACATCTAATATCTTGCCTCTCGATTGATATTGATTCATCCAGGCTATCTTTTCCTTGAAAAACTCCCTTCTTTCCTCCTTTACCTCATCTGGAGAATCAGTGTGATAATCCTCTGAGTAGATACTACCCAGAGCCTCTTCTGTCAATCTGGGATTTACATAGACCAGCCCACACTCCTGACACTTAACTACCCGGAAGGAATTTTTGACCACCAACAGCCTGGAATCGTTAGAACCGCATATATTGCAAGAAACTTCAATACGCTCCAATTTTTCTAATCCTTATTTGATGGTTAGACAAAAACGAGCCATCTCTTCCTTACATAGTGACAAAATAAGAAGCCGCCGCGTAATCAAGGGAATCCTGGTCTAGTTTAGGTTTCACTCCCCGGTAAGCCGCCTGATCAATGATATGATTCGCTAAATCACGAGGATGACAGGCTCGAAAGGGTCTTCTCTCCGCTTGATAATATCTTTCGATAAGATAGTCAACCGTCTCCTCAGTATATTCTATCCCCTTCGCCAGACATACCCGCCGAAAAATCTCCCGGTATTCTTCCTCTGTTGGATCTTTGATTTCAGTTTTATAACTAATCCGGCGAAGAAAGGCTTCATCTACTAAATCCCTCGGATCAAGGTTAGTTGCATAAACAATAAAAGAAGAGAAAGGAACCTCAATCTTTTTGCCGGTATGAAGGGTGAGGTAGTCAAACCTTTTCTCTAAGGGGACGATCCATCGGTTGAGCAAATCCCTGGGAGCCACCCTTTGACGGCCAAAATCATCAATCAGAAGCATCCCACCATTGGCCTTAAGTTGAAAGGGGGCCTCATAAAATCTGGCCTTCTCTTCATAGATCAGATCTAACTCCTCTAAAGTTAGTTCTCCCCCCACCTCCACTATGGGACGTTTTATCATTATCCAGCGTTCATCACATCGCCTGGAATCATCCTCTTTTACTTCAAAATGATAACCCGGATCAAAGAGTTTTATGATCTGATTGTCAATGGTAATGGCGTAGGGGACCAGGGTATAACTCGAAAAGAGGTTAGCTATGGCCTCCGCAATACACGTCTTCCCGTTTCCTGGTGGCCCATAGAGAAAGATGGATTTATTAGAATTGACCGCTGGACCCAACTGGTCAAAAATCTTAGGCTCAAGAACCAAATGAGAAAGGGCGGCCGTTAGCGCCTCTTTACTAACCGGTGTCCCCCTTAATTCGTCTCTTTTAACTAAAGAAGAATAAGCATCCAGGGGTACCGGAGCCGGACCGACATAACTATTATCTATTAATGCCTCGGCTGCCTTGGCCCTACCCCTTTCCGTCAATTCATAACGCCAGGAGAAAGGAAAATAAGTGGTCCCCCCCTTTATCTCGCATAATTTTTCATCCTTCAGAAAACGGAGGGTCTCTTCAACTACCTTCGGGTAGGGCAGTTTCAGGCTGGCGGCCAGTTCATCCCCAATGGTGATGGCGCTCGTATATATTACTTTCAGGGTTAAATCAGCCAATAAACGGAGAGTAAGGCCAGTCTCTTCCAGATTTTTAGGTTGAAGTGGTCTGTTTTCCACCTACTACACCTCCTGGCCACCATCAACTATAAGGAAAGAATATGTAGTTATCCCCGCAATTATCTCTGTCTTAACATCCGTCCCCTGTGCCTTTAATTTAAAAATCCTTTCTAACACCGGTATCCCCTCCTGTTAATCAGATACGAGTAGACGGCCGTCAGATATCAAACCTCTGTCTACTAGAGTATATATAGTATAAAATTAGATTTTTGTCAAGTATAAAGAAGGTAATATACTGACTTATAAACTGCATCCCCTCGATAAATATATCCATATCAGAAAGGTGGACGGTTTTCTATTTTCGAAACCCTGGTTTATAAAAAAACTGATTCAAGAAGATATATATTTTTTTACAGCCGTAAGTTGCTTGGTATACATATATTAGAAATAAAAAAATTATTTTTTTATTTTTTTCGACTTGTCTTTTTGAGGAGGTGTGATATAATAGCCTCCGAATGAGAGAGGACCTTAGAGAAGACTTTTTGCCGGCATTTAGTCATTAATTATAGCCGTATTTCCTTAAAAAGGTTGAACTTATAAATATAATGGTGATAATAGTAATTTTTTCCCCATCACTAACTACCAATCACTTACCACTCCAAAAACCTTACAAAATCACCAAAGCCAATAGACAATAGGGTATTCTTCCCTATGCCTATTACCTATTGTCTATTGGTTAAGTTACATTATCATAACTAATTATAACTTATTAACAATTATGGATAACTTTGTGTGTAATTCCTGCAAGGACTTAGATAAAGTCTAAGGTAAAAGTTTTACAAGCTCAGTTAGTTAGCCAAGAGCCAATAGGCAATAGCCAATAGGGCATTATGCCTATTACCTATTGGCTATTAGTTAAATTGTAGTATTATAACCAGTTATAACTTACTAACAATTGTGGATAACTATGTGTGTAACTCCTGCAAGGTTTTAGTAGACAGAGGTAAAAATAAGGCGTTATTTTAAAACAGCTTAATCCATTATGAATAAGTTGTGAGTAAATCTTCCGCTTTCCTCGAGAAGTGGGAAGGGGAGCACATCCATAGATAAAAATGGGAGGAAATAAAAAATGAGGACGGCTAACCTTTGGGATGAAACTTTAAAGGTAATGCAAGACAAAGTGGATCCCCATACCTTTGAAAGTTGGTTTAAACCAACACGATATCTATCTATTTCTCCTGATTCATTAGAAATCGAGGTTCCCAATAAATTATTTAAAGATTGGTTAATTAATCATCACTACGCCGACCTAAATAGGGTTGTTTCCCATTTGAATGATAAACCAATCTCTCTTAATTTTGTTATCTCTGATGAGAAAGATAATTCTCTTATAAAAAAGCCGGTGGTCATAAAAAAGAATTTTAATACTCGAACATATTTAAATCAAAAATATAACTTCGATACCTTTGTGGTAGGTAAAAGTAATGAGTTTGCCCACGCCAGTTCTTACGCTGTCGCTAAAAAGCCTGGTAATATTTACAATCCACTATATATCTACGGAGGAGTTGGTTTAGGAAAAACTCATCTTATGCACGCCATAGGCCACGAGGTCTTAGCTAAAAATCCATCAATGATGGTATGTTATGTCTCTACTGAACAATTTACTAATGAGTTTATTAATAGTATTCGGACCAACACGGTTAATACCGTATTTAAAGAAAAATATCGAAATATGGATGTCTTACTTATAGATGACGTCCAGTTTTTAGCCGAAAAAGAGGGAATTCAAGAGGAATTTTTTCATACCTTTAATACCCTCTATGAATCCAGACGGCAAATAGTCATCTCCAGTGATAGTCCTCCTAAAGAAATTAATTCTTTAGAAAATAGATTACGCTCAAGATTTGAATGCGGATTAATGGCGGATATTCAACCACCCGACTTTGAAACTAGGGTGGCTATTCTAAGAAAAAATGCCTCAAGAGAGGGAATTACTATACCCGATGATGTATTGGAATTTATCGCTAAACAAATAACATCAAATATCAGAAAGTTAGAAGGCGCCCTTAATAGAGTCACTGCTCAGGCATCTCATAATCGTTGTAATATTGATATATCTTTTACTTATGAAGTTATAAAAGATTTTTTAGAAAAAGATAAACCTAAAAATTTTACCATAAACTCTATCCAAAAATATACGGCCGCCCATTTTGGTCTCCCCCAATCGGCTATGAAAAGTAAAAAAAGATCAGCCATGATTGCCCTCTCTAGACAGATAGCCATGTATATCTGCCGTAACTTGACCAATTTTTCCACTATAGATATAGGAAAAGAATTTGGCAAAGATCATACCACGGTTCTTTTTGCCTGTAAGAAAATTGAAACACAACTCAATCAAGATCCTAATTTAAAAGATAATATAAATATGATTATTAATGAAATACGAAGAGATGTTTAGTATCCTGTGAAAATTATATTAATAACCTATTAATATCTTTTTTAAAAAAAGATAACTCTATTTTTTTGTGAGTAAGAAAGAGTATTTACTCAGAGGTTATTAAATATATAAATTAATATTTTAATTAATGTTATCTTAATTATAAACATATTAAGAGGAATTATTATTATAATCTAATTATTAAAAAAGGAGATATAATAATGAAAATGACCATAGCTAAAGAAAATATTATTAAGGAAATTCAATTAGCTCAAGGGGTGGCTCCTTTTGAAGGTAAATCTAATCTGCCTATCCTTTCTAATGTCTTAATGGAAGTCTTCGATGATAAATTAAAGATGACGGCCTCTGATTTAGAAATAAATCTTAAGTGTGAGTTAAAGGCGAATGTATTAGAGCCTGGCTCTATGGCTCTTTCGGCCAAGATGTTAAGCGATATTATTCGTGAAATGCCTCCCGGAGAAATTACCTTTAAGACTGAAGAAGAAGGTAATAAGATTAATATTAGTAATAATAGCGTTTCTTTTTATCTTTGTGGTCAATTAGGAGAAGATTTTCCTCAATTTCCTCAATTAACTGATAGTAAATCTTTTTTTCTACCTGCTTCTATTTTAAAAGAAATGATTAAAAAGACTATATTTGCTGTTTCTAAAGATGAATTAAGACCTATCTTAAAGGGTGTGTTTCTTTCTTTATCCGGAAATAAGATAGAAATGGCTGCTACTGACGGACATCGGTTATCCGTAATTAAACAGGATATTGATATAGATTTTGAAACCCCTATTAGTGTGATTATACCTACCAGGGCGGTAGAAGAACTCTCCAAGATCATGGAAGAGGAAGAGTCTGTAAGGATAGATATAACCGAGAGAGAAGTTGGTTTTACTAGTGGTAATATTGTCCTTATTTCTAGGTTAATAGAAGGAGATTTTCCTAATTATAGAAGCTTTATTCCTAATGAGTATCGAACAAAGGTTAAAATAAATCGAAGTGATTTCTTGGATGCCTGTAGAAGGATTTCACTATTGAGTTCTGCGATAATAAAATTTTCGATAAGTGAAGGAAAAATTATTATTAATTCAGCTACTTCCGAAATTGGTGAGGCAAGACAAGAATTACATATTGATATAGAAGGAGAAGAGATTGAAATAGGTTTTAAGCCTATTTATGTAATAGATGGGGTGAAAAATATGAGGGGTGATGAAATATATCTTACTTTGGTTAGCCAAGATAAATCAGGTGTTATTAGTTCGCCTCAGGAGGAAGGATATATATATTTGGTTATGCCTATGAGGATTTAGTAATTTAGTCTTATTTATTATTATTTCGGCCACTAACAAACCTCACACAGGTTTTGAACCGGCGTAAGGTTTACTATAAAAAGCTCGCCGCTTATTCTTCTCTATAAGTAACCGTCGTTTCAGTAGTTATTTTGGTTACCTCGCCTATCTCTATTAGTTCGGCCACAACATAAATCTGTAACTACTCAAAACTAAGTTAAGCAGTCAGTTGGGAGATAAAGCAAAATTCCCTCTCCCTTGAGGGGCTTATTCTTACCCATATCTTTTAAAAACCACGAAGAACACGAAGGGCAAATTT
>JBFMHI010000112.1 GCA_040753085.1 bacterium
TGAGGTAAATTTCTGCATAACTGCTTTAGAGAAGGCATTTGCTATAGGTATGCCTGAGATATTTAATTCTGATCAGGGGTCACAATTTACCAGCTTAGACTTTGTCTCTAAGTTAGAACAAAACAACATCCGGGTAAGTATGGATGGGAAAGGGAGGGTAACAGATAATATTTTCACCGAGAGATTGTGGAGGACATTAAAATACGAGGAGGTGTACCTTAAAGATTATCAGAATGTTTGGGAAGCAAGACAAGGTATCAGCGACTATATGAGCTTTTATAACCAGGAAAGACCACATCAGTCTATTGGTAATAAGACACCCGCAGAGGTATATTTTGGTAGAAACAACTAAAATAATGACTCAAAACTGTAACTTAAAAAACGCTATTTTTTGTCTTGACAAATGGGTCCACTTTACTCTCGTGGCTTAGTGGCTTTGTGGCTGAATAGTTACAGAAAATTTAAGTTAAATTAATCTCTGGCCGATATATTCATTAGGTAGATAGGCTGAAGGCTGAAGGCTGAAGTCCAATCATCTGCTCTCCGCATTTATTCCTAAAAGCCTTCAGCCTTCAGTCTTCAGCCTTCAGTCTTCAGCCTTCAGCCTTTAGTCTATCTACCTGAGTAGTTACGAAAATATATTGGCCACGGAAGGCTCAAGATAGGTCGCATCTTGGGGAGGGATTTTGATGAAAAGGCTTTATTCGATTCTCTGTTTAGCTATTTTATTTGGAGTGTATTCTAATCAAGCCCTGAATGCCGATTCATGGGTTAGTAATGGGCCTTACGGCGGGGTCATCACCTCTATTGCGGTCGATCCACAAGACAGTCAGACCATTTATGTGACCACTTTCGGTGGGGGGGTATTTAAAACCATTAACGGAGGCGTGTCCTGGGACCCTGTAAATGAAGGTCTTGCCTCGCTCGATATTCGCTGCCTTTTTATCACGCCGGATAATTCAGGACATCTCTATTTAGCCTCGGCGGAGGGGATATATCATAGTCTTGACGGAGGAGCAAACTGGCAAAAGAAAGACAGAGGGCTGGGCACGCCTGATGTGCGGTTTATCGCTTTAGCCCGGACAAATCCTGAATTGCTCTATGCGGCCGGTTATAATGGGGTTTACAAGAGCGAAGATAGCGGAAATAACTGGAGCTTGTCTCTGAATACCCCTGATGTGCGTTCGATAGCCATAGATCCCAGAAATCCAGAGATTGTTTACGCGGCTACCTGGGGTGGAATCTACAAGACTATCAGCGGTGGAACAAAATGGGATAAACTGAACGGGGAATTGAGTAGGGACAAGGTCTGGTCAGTAACCATAGACCCGCTTGACAGTAAGACGGTGTATATTGGTCTTGATAAGGGAGGCATCTACAAAACCAGTGATGGCGGCGAAAATTGGACGTCCCAGAACCTGGGGCTAACCGATAATGACATCCGCTGTCTGGTGATCGATATCACGGCTGGGGTCGAGTATGTAGGGACCTTTGGCGGAGGAGTCTACAAAAGACAGCGGGGTAAAGAGACCTGGCAGCCGATAAACACAGGCCTATCCAATACTAAGGTTCGATCCCTGTCCCTGGATTCTGATTTTATCTATGTGGGAACCAACGGTGGAGGGATATTTAAAAGCAATAACGGAGGGCTTTCCTGGGAAGAAATAAACAAAGGGATAACCAATACCTACGTTCAGGCTTTAACGGCCGGAGATGGCGGTATTCTCTATGCCGGTATCGATTTCGGGGGTGGGGTTTATAAAAGCAGTGATGGGGGAAAAAGCTGGGAGGCCAGAAGTGAAGGAATTATGAACAATACCCTCGAGGACCTCCTGGCGGTCCCTGATAATACTGAGGTAGTCTATGCCGGAACTTACAGCCAGGGGGCATTTAGAACATTAAATGGAGGAGGAGAATGGAGCCAGATCAACGAGGGTCTTTTAGACCTTTCAGTCTGGTCGCTGGCCGCCTCTTCAACTACCCTGTATGCCGGAACCGGTGGAAAGGGGGTCTTTGCCAGCACTAATGGGGGAAACAACTGGAATCCGGCCAACCAGGGTATGGACGGAGCCGGTATCCATGCCCTGGCCGTAGACCCTGGAGATGAAAAGATAATCTATGCTGGAGGCTTCAGCGGGGTATTCAGAAGCGATGACGGAGGAGCCACCTGGACCGGAAAGAACACCGGCCTGAGCAATACTGATGTCCGGGCCTTAGACATAACCTCTGATGGAATCCTTTACTTGGGCACTTACGGCGGAGGGGTCTTCCAGAGTTCTGACAGGGGTGAAACATGGAAAGAGATAAATACCGGCCTCTCCAAACGCTCTATCCTCTCTTTAGCCATTGATCAGGATAATGAGCGGACGATTTACGCCGGCACCTATGAAGGCGGTGTTTTTCGCAGTCAGGATGGGGGAATTGCCTGGACTCAATTGACTCAAGACGGCCTTGTCTCTCCATCCATTATGTCCTTAGTGGTATCAGGCGGCCGGGTATTTGCCGGCACCCGGGGCGGCGGCGTAGTGGAATATGTGGAAACACCGGCCGACAGCACCCCCCCTGGAGCCATTATCGACTTAACGGCCGCTGATCCGACCTTGCATACCATTACCCTGGCCTGGACTGCCCCGGGGGATGATGACCGAGTAGGGCAGGCCGCAGCCTATGACCTCCGGTATTCTACCTCACGGGCAGCCATTGAAACCTGGACTGAAGCCACTCAGGTTGAAGACGAGCCAACACCCAGGGTCTCCGGAGCGGCTGAGGTTTTTGTCGTGGCCGGGCTTGATCCTGAGACAACTTATTACTTCGCCATCAAGACCCTAGATGAGGCAGAAAATGTCTCTCTCCGCTCAAACATCGCTTCTGAAACAACCCTGAGGTTAGCCGATACCACTTCCCCCTGCCGGATTACCGATCTGATCGCCGGCAATCCCACCACTCACAGTGTCACCCTCTCCTGGACTGCCCCCGGTGATGACTGCCAGGAGGGCCAGGCCAGTTGCTACGATATCCGTTACTCCACTTCTCTAATTAACGAAGATAATTGGGCAGCCGCCATCCAGGTCGAAGATAATCCCCGGCCGGCACTGCCGGGATCAAAAGAGGCCTTTGGGGTAGAGGGGCTTGATCCCCGAACCCTTTACTATTTCGCCCTCAAGGCCTGCGATGAGGAAGGCAATCTATCTCCCCTGTCTAATGTCGTCTCTGAAACAACCCTGGGAGCAAACCGTCCCCCCCAGGTAACCCTCACCTATCCTGTTGGTGGGGAGATACTCCGCGGAGTAGCTGAGATTTGCTGGCAGGCGACTGATCCTGATGGGGATGATCTCTCCATTGATCTCTTTGTCAAGCGGTATTCTGATTTAAGCTGGATGGGGCTGGCTTTGGGAAAAGCTAATAATGGTGAGTGTTATCCGTGGGATACAACCAGTTTTAAAGACGGAGAGGATTACCTGATCAAGGTGGCCGCCAATGACGGCCAACTGAGTGGGGAAGATCATACGCAAACCACCTTTGCTATTTCAAACCAACCGCCCATTATTGGCCCGGCGGCGGATTTGAGAGATGCCCTGGTCTATCCTGTTCCGTACCAGCCCAGCGAGGCCTACAATGGGGCATTGAAATTCATTCACCTGACCGAAACCTCCCGGGTAGGCATTTACACCCTCACCGGCGAGTTAGTCAGAAAGCTTCCCAAAAGGGACCTGGGCCCGATCCCTTACGCCAACGCCTACGGCCTGACCTGGGACAGCTTTAATCAATGGGGGGAAGCGGCCGCTGCCGGGATATATATTTATGTCATCGCTGATGAAGCCGGGCATCAAAAGACAGGGAAATTCTCTCTGTTAAGATAGGCTGAAGACTGAAGGCTGAAGCCTATCCACCTGTAGATGTTCCCAGGGCAGTATCCGTTTCGGATCAGTTATCTTAGCCGTATAAAATTCAGGGTCTAAGCCGGCCTCCTTCCAGGCCTTTGGCCAGGGAAGACCTTGACTGCCGACTAAGGAAAGAACCAGGCCCAGACGGCGATCACCCCTGGAAATGGCTGTTTGATACCTGGCCAGTCTCAAACTCTTAGGGGTAAATCTTACTCCCGGAAGGTGTTTTTTCATTAACTTCAATCGTTCTTCCAAGATCTCTGTCTTCTCCATCGCCTCTCTGGCCCAAGGTGTATGCGGTTTGGGAATAAAGGGAGCGACACTCAAGCTCAGACCCCTCTTCATTGAATCCTTAATCTTCCTAACCAGGTTTATGGTATCTAAAATATCATCCATAGATTCGCCCGGCAGACCAATAATGAGGTAGAGCTTAATGTTGGCCTGCCGGCCTGCTGCCTCTACCGTCTCTATGATTTCATCTTCCTCAATATACTTGCCAATCTTCTGCTGAAGAGCCGCCGACCCCGTTTCAATGGCCAGAGTAATGGTCTGCTGGTCGAGCATGGGCAGGAGTGAAGGGAGAAAACCTTTTATGGGAAGAGAGGCCAAGCTGATCTTTCCGCCCAAATCTTTTATCCGGCTGCATAATTCTATCAGGTAGGGATAATCACCTACGGCTGCCCCAACCAGTCCGATTCGTTTGCTTAGAGTAAGCCCATGCTTGACCTGATCTATCAGAACTTCCACAGATCGGCACCTAAAAGGCCCTGTAGCAAAGCTCGTGACACAAAAACGGCATCTTTTGGGACAGCCACGGCTGACTTCAATCAAATACTGATCCTTAAATTCAGTGTGTGGAGTAAGTATAGAAGAAGCAGTGGGATATGAATCGAGGGAGACAATCCATCTCCTGGTCGGGCCATTTATCTTTCCTCCCTTATTTTTTATCCGAGCGATAGTGCCATCCTGGTGATAGGCCACCTCAAAATCCGACGGGAGATAGACACCGCCTATCTCCCGCAAGGTTTCAAAGACTTCATTCCAGGACAAACCTTGGCGGCTTCCTTTTAGACAGATAGTGACTACCTCCGGGACAACCTCTTCTCCCTCGCCCAGGATAAAGATATCAATAAAATCAGCCAGCGGCTCCGGATTGGTGTAAGCACTTAGCCCACCTGCCATAACCAAGGGATCGTGGTTGGTTCTTTCACGGCTTTTGAGAGGAATTCCAGCCAGATCAAGCACCTTAGGCACATAAGGGAAATCCAACTCAAAGCATAAAGAAAAAGCGATTATATGAAACTCCCTTAGAGGACGTCCGGATTCAAGGCTAAATAAGGGGGCGCCGGTTCGATAATAATCGGCTAAATCTTCCGGGTCCGGAAGGAAGGCCCTTTCACAGTATATCCCGGGCTGAGAGTTGAGGATTCGATAAAGGGTCAAAAATCCCAGGTTGGACATACCTATATAATAAGTATTGGGGTAGACCAAACAGATGGAAAGTCCTTCTCTGGAGGAGGCGGGCGCCTCATTTTTTTCGGCTGAAAGGAGATATTTGGCTTTCTTAATTAATCTGGTCATTGGCAATTTGGTCATTGGTCATCGGTAAATATAGTGGTTATTAGTGAAAAGTTTCGACCTGTATGGTTAGGGTTATAGACTACCGACGCTGAAAACGTCAAATTTTAAATAGCCTACGGAAGATAAATACACCCGCAACGCTCGACCCTGCAAGGGTCGAATATTATCCATCACATAGAATTCAACCCTTTCAGGGTTGAGCTGTGGTAGATGTTTCGTTTCCGCAGGTTTCACCTGTGGTTATGTAAAATTCAAACCTTTCAGGTTTGAGGAGAATTGCTTGTAATTCCTAACCGCACACGTCGCTAATTTCATTACTTCCGAATCTTCTAACCAAAAACTTCCTCCCCTCTTCCGAAAGTAAGATAATTGGTCCAAATGTAGATAGCAATAGCCAATCCTTTAACCCAATCGCAGATGTGCCAAAGATATGCTGGAAAAAAGGGACATAAACAAAGAGAAGAATGATAATAACCTCAGCTAATATCCCCAATAAAACCAATTTATTGCTCATCAATCCTACCTTAAATATTGATTCCCGATGGGTTCGACAGCAGAAGACATTACCAATCTGGCAGGCAACAATGCCCGCCAGACACATAGTCGTAGCCATAATATAAACCTGCCCATTTGAAGCCATAGGCATTCCCCACTTCCACCCAGATGTCCAATAGACAAAGTAATAGGCTAACATACAAAGTCCAGCCTCAATCATCCCCAGGAATCCATAAGCCATTAAGAACATCCTGGTATTAATTAATCGTTCATTCCTTGAGCGAGGTGGACGATTCATAGTTCCTGGCTCAGGTGATTCTATCCCAAGACCCAGAGCAGGGATAATATCTGTTCCCAGGTCTATAGCCAGAATTTGCATCACCGTTAAGGGGAGGGGAATCTTAAACATAACAAAAAGGATAAAGGGGATGATCTCTGGTATATTGCTGGCAAGGACATAGGTAATGAATCGTTTGATATTGGCATAGACAGCCCTTCCTTCTTCAATAGCTGCTACAATGCTGGCAAAGTTATCATCGGTGATGATCATATTAGCCGCTTCTTTAGCTACATCATTGGCGTGTTTACCCAGGGCCACACCAATATCAGCCTTTTTTAAAGCCGGTGCATCATTTACGCCATCCCCGGTTACAGCTACAATATGCCCCTCCTCTTTTAGATAGGAGACAATCCTCATCTTTTTATCCGGAGACATACGGGCAAAGATAATCGGCTGTTTCAATAAACCCTTCAATTTCTGATCATCCATATTATCTATCTCTTGACCAGTCACTACAACCGCCTTTTGTAGATCATCAATCATCCCAATTTTGTAAGCAATCGACTTAGCGGTTAAACCATAGTCTCCAGTAATCATAATCAGATTAATGCCAGCATTATGGCATTGCCTGATAGCCGCCGGCACCTCTGGCCGTGGTGGGTCTATCATCGCCACCAGGGCTAAAAAGGTAAGGGACCTTTCTACCTCTTCATTGGTATAATTAACCAGGGCAGATAACTCATCATCCTCACGAAAGGCTACCGCCAGTACCCTTAGCCCCTCCTTAGCAAAAAGGTCATTCTGATTGATGATTGATTGAAGCAGCTCAGGGGTTAACCCCATTTTTTGCCCATTAATGAAGATAGAATCACACTTAGACAAGGTTTCTATAGGTGCACCTTTAGTAAAGGCTACCCTTTGACCATGCTTATTTTGATTAATGGTGGACATTCGTTTGCGATTGGATTCAAAGGGCAGATGGCTAATTCGCTCATATCCCTGCCTTAGAGATTCTATATCCAGTCCTGCCTTTTGTGCTAAGACAATTAGTGAACCCTCAGTTGGGTCGCCCAGTATCCTCCAGGAATTCGCTTCTTGAGTAGGTGAGATTAGTTGGGCATTATTACACAGCACAATTGAGGTGAAAAATATCTTACAGGTTGCATCTTGAGACAGGATTAAAGGCTCAATCCTTTGTTCCTGGTCATCAAAGAATTCTCCTTTTGGTTGATAAGAGCTACCACTTATGTTAATAACCTTCTGATTTATAAAAATTTTACAGACACTAATTTGATTAGTAGTTAAGGTGCCAGTTTTATCTGTACAGATGACATCTGTGCAACCAAGTGTCTCCACTGAGGAGAGTTGTTTAATCAAAACATTTCTTTTTGCCATTCTTTGAACACCCATAGCTAAGGCTAAGGATAGGGTGGGTAATAAACCCTCTGGAATATTAGCCACAATAATACCAATAGTAAAGGTAAAGGCAGCAACCAGAGAAAGACCGCCAATGCCTTTACCAAGAAAGAAAAAGACAATACCCATACTAACCGCTAAGATAGAAATAACATTGACCATCTGGTGTATCTCTTTTTGCAGTGGGCTCAATTCCTCTTCTACAGACTGGGTTAATCTGGCGATTTTACCAATCTCTGTGTGCATACCCGTGCCAATAGCTATTGCCTTACCGCTTCCTGAAACAACCGATGTACCAGCAAAGATCATATTTGGCAATTCAGTCCATAAAAATACCTTTTCATCCTTAAGGGGTTCAGCCATCTTGTAGATTGGTCTTGATTCTCCAGTCAGAGCCGAGTTATTGACTCGTATTTCGTAAGCCTCAATTAATCGGGCATCTACAGAAATGGCATCCCCTTCCTCAAAAAGGATAATATCACCAGGAACAAGCTCTAAAGACAGAACATCTGTTTCCTTACCATTTCTCATCACCTTTGATCTTAAGGGTAGTAATCTCTGAAGGGCTTCGATAGCCTTTTCTGCCTTAAACTCCTGCCAGAATGAAAAGATAGCATTAATCAGGATGACACCAATAATAGCCCAGCCCAGTTGAGGCATAGCTACAGCCGGAATAAAGCATAACCCTGCGCCTATCCAGAGGAGAATAGCAAAAAGTGAGGTAAGATTCTTTAAGAATTTGATATAGACCGGGACTTGCTTGATCTTTTTGAGGATATTATGGCCATAGAGCTTTAATCTTCTTTGAGCCTCTTCTTCGCTTAGTCCCTGCGGCGAGGTCTGCAGCTCTTCAAAAATGCTTTCCTTATGAAGGTTTATATACCCGGATTTACCCTTTTCCTCATAGTCAACCAGGATATTATAGATATTTTCTGGCAAATGGGCATTTTCAAGCCGTGCCCGAACAGGGGGATCACTTAGTATGCCGGCTATCTTTGCCATAATCTGGAGATGAAGCGAAGTATCATCACTGGGGGTAATAAAGAGAAAAAATACCTTGCAGGGTTTTTTATCAATAGCCTTCCAATCAAGACCCTTTTTGACAATAACCATTCTAACTTGCATTCCGCACTTCCAGAAAAGGTTTTGTGCTATTGGGCCAACAAGGCTTTTTGAAAGATAGCTTTATCTAATAGAAGCTTTAATTAAGAAAAGAGATTGTCACCTCACCATAATGATTGA
>JBFMHI010000113.1 GCA_040753085.1 bacterium
CACAGACACACAGTTTGTAGTCTGCTCTTTATGTTGATTTGTGTTAGTATCCAATCTCTTAATTTATAGAATCTCATAGTGTCCTCTCCCCCTAATAGTAAATTAGCGTAATTCTTCGCTATTACTATTGTCGGCAGAAAACCATTCATATATTAGTTCCAGGGAGGACACTATTTACATAAAAATTGCCTTGCTTCTTAATTATAGATATAAGATTTTCAGGTTCTTCAAAAGGCAAGAGTCAGCAACATGATTAAAAACAAATGGTTATGCTTGGTTTTAAATATTTCGAGCAACCTTTAAGTATTTGGAGAAGTCTGGCTTTTGAGGTTTACCCCAAATTCTTATTAGGTTTTTATTTTGCCGTTCCTTACTTTTATTTTTGTTGCCGATATGTCCTTACCGTCAGATGTCAAGTCGACAACTATGGCTTTCACATCCTTTTCCTTTTTTCGCAGTTCTTCTACAAGATTATCAATATTATATCTATATTCCTGAGCAATTTCATCTTTCGACTTCCAGAGTTCCTCTAATATTTCATTCTTCATCTATCTCACCTCCAATTAGTTCTTGGGGAGTACATATTTCAGGATAGTTGTATCCATTCGCTATAATTACTGAGCGAACCAGAGGTTTTGTTTCTGCATTATCAATATGGCGGCAGTTCCATGTCAGAAGGTAATCAATGTTGTGAACCGTAGAAAGTGCAATATGCAATGCATCGTCAGTAGCTTTCGTAGGTAGAGCACCTTCGGAAATCAGTTTCTTCGAAAGTTCTACCGCAGAATCTGTCAGTTTCAATAGAGGAATGCCTTCAATTGCTTTCAATCTCCGCTGTGATAGTTCTGGATCTCCTCGTCCAGCTTCTTCAATTACAAGTTCAGAAACAAATACTTCAAATATCTTTCGTCTCTTCTCCCACCATTCTACTGTCAAACTTTGCCAGGCTGCTGCGAAAAGATTTCGAGATGGCCTTCCTGTGAGATAACTTACAATTGAAGTCTCAATGTAGACCTTCTTTCTCATTTGATTTACCTTTCTCCAATTTCATTAATTTATGCCTAACGACATGATTTAGTCTCGCCCGATTGTACGAAAAACGCCCGTCCATCACAACACCGCACAGACGAATGACACTACAAAAAGAGGCGCGTGAGGCGTCGGCTGAAAGCGAATGTTAGACCACCTCCTTAGAAATTTTGAAAATTGAGATACCTGAATAAGGTCAATGGTTTCTCGTACCCCTTAAAATAAACGTAACCGTTCAGCCACAAAGCCACTAAGCCACGAAGAGAATGATAGAATAGCACACGGGCGTGTAAGTTTTTGCTCCGATTGTCCAAACGAGATAGCGCTTGGACCAGCTTGGAATGGATCTCCTCGCTCAATTCTTGTTGAGACGCTTTTGAGAATCGCTGTTACCTGGGTACAGACAAGATATAGAAACACCGCCAGAAAAAACCGGCCAAACTAAACTTTGTAGAAATGGAATCCATTCGCTCATAACATCCTCCGTATTTGTTTAATTTTTCAACGATCCGTGAAAAAGCCAAGGTGAGTCCAGATATCGGCGTTCCAGTTTCTGAAATAGCGCGGGCGCGTTTCTTCTTGGAGCGAGTTTTGCACAATACCCGTAATTAAAGGTTTTGTCTGCCTTCTACGGCAAAAACAATCTGAATATAAATTTAAGAATAGGTGTTGGCCATTTTCATTCTACAAACAGAACGCCTCTACGAGGCTGAATTTTGTTACATTTCCTTTATTCTACTACAAACAGAGTGCCTCTACGAGGCTAATCTCTTTATTTAATTTCGTGAAGCCCTATATTTAACAATGTTCCGAAAAATGGCTAAAAATATGAGATTCAGTCCTTACAAAACACAAGATATAGAGAGATTCGTATAAATTAACCCCTATATATTGTGGCTGAACGGTTACAATCGCAGAATACTTTAGCCTTTCCACGGATCGTTGTTATATATACTATATTACACCAAAAACAAGAAGTCAAGCGTTTTTTCCATCTGTTACGGAATCAGGATATACCACATCAGAACGGAATAATAACCCTTATGTACGGTTTAGCTGAGCGGCGGTTGTATCCGCCCGTCAGGGCGGGACGGCACGCCGTTTTATGCCTATTAAATCCTCATTAATTTAAATTCATTCTAATGCTCTGTCACGCTTGAAATTGTTGGTAACGCCTCTTTGCCCCTCATCTTAATCCTCTCCCCTCAGGGGAGAGGATTAATCGGTAATTCTTTTTCTTTTTCCCCTTCCGCCGGTTCCAAATGTGCAGTTACCTTTTGAGCGACACAGATAAGGGAAAGACCCCAGGGCAGATTGGTATATTTAAGTATCCGGCCTTCCAGGCCAAAGATAATGGCCAGGGTTTGATTTAGGATCTGGGGTAGTTCAAGGTAAGTTGTTTCAGGATGGTCGTGCCTGGACTTGAACCTTGATTGCAGGAAGCGAATAAGCACGATCGGCAAATAAAGAAAGGCGTTATAATAACTGAGCAGGAGAATTTTAAAACCTGCCTCCTCTATCTTTTTTCTTAAATCCGATTTAGTGTATCTTCTTTTATGTTCGAGGGCCTCATCGTGCTCACTCCAAAGAGAGGGGTGAGCCGGCACAGTGATCAGAACCCTGCCGCCGGGGACACAAACCCTGTGAAATTCAGATAAAGCCATCCGGTCATTGGCTAAGTGTTCTAATAAATCTAAAGCCAGGATGATATCAAACTGATCGGACTTAATGCCCTGGGACTCGGCGATCATCCGGCTCAATCTGCTCAACCCCCGACTTTGACAGAATTGAAGGGCCGCCGGGCTGTAATCTATGCCGACGGCTCGACCTAATTGGTTCAATATCCTGAGGTTAGCCCCTGTGCCACAGCCGACATCAAGTATCCGCGGCGGGCTTTGGGGAAGTGGGTAACCCTTGAGGATATAAGAAACAATCCTTCGCTTCCCAATGAACCACCAATAATTTTCTTCCAGTTCAAACATCCGCTGATATTCTTCTATTTTCATTTCACTTCCCCTGTATCTATTAACGGTATTGTCAAAATTTTTCGACCTGTGAAATAGGTTTATACAAATATCCCCCAATTAGGGTAAGAAAGAGAATAACTACTCAGGGTGATAGGCTAAAGGCTGAAGGCTAAAGGCTATTGAACTTCAGCCTTCAGCCTTCAGCCTTCAGCCTTTATTATGTTACAGTTATTAGCAAATGTCAAGTTTTTTCGTAACCGTTCAGCCACCAAGGCACGAAGACACGAAGGGGAAATTAAAGTATGTGTCTTAGAGAACATTAGAACAATAGAACAGCAGTTCTGAAACTTTCAGAAAAATCTTTACCTACTGCTCTGCTGCTCTATTTTTGTGTCTTAGTGTCTTTGTGGCTGAACACTTACGTTTTTTCGAATCATCTTCTACGTCCTCCAATTATTTCTAATCGGAGCTGAAGCGATTTTCCTTGACTAAATGAAGAAAGTAGAGTATAATAAAGCGAGCTTGTAACTACTCAGTCCTTCTTTTTTTGTCCGGCTGAATAGTTAGGCTGGATTTTTTGACTTCCCCAGCCATCTACAATTGTAACCGTTCACCTCACCACGGAGACACAGAGACACTGAGAAAAATCTAAAGGACAAGTCTCTTAATTCCGTCTTTCAAAACAGGTATTAAGTGCTTTTTCTAAAATCATTCTCCGTGTCTCTGTGGTGAACGATTACCTACAATTAAGCAATGAGGCAAGGCTATGCGAATAGGCGTCATTGGGGCCGGCACCTGTTCTCCAGAAATTGGCAATCTGGCCTATGAAGTGGGCAGAGAAATCGCCCAAAGAGGGGGGACCTTAATCTGTGGTGGATTAGGGGGGGTTATGGAACGGGCATGCGCTGGGGCCAGGTCGGCTGGTGGATTAACCATTGGCATCCTGCCTGGTCAGCGCGCCTCAGATGCTAATCCCTACGTGGATATCCCTGTGGTTACCGGCTTAGGCTATGCTCGAAACATTATTGTTGTCCTTTCTTCTCAGGCGCTCATTGCTATTTCCGGCAAGTATGGGACCCTTTCTGAGATAGCCTACGCCCTTAATTTCGAAAAACCGGTCATAGGCCTTAAAACCTGGAAATTTGAACAGACCGGCTATGAAGTCCCCCCCATTATTCGGGTAGAAACAGCTTTTGAGGCAGTAGAGGCAGCTTACAGGAAGGTAGGCAATGAGAGAAGATCTGAATTCAGTCGATGAAAAGCAAAAGATTGTTATCCGGTTTAGTCATCATCTTTACCTTTAATTTATGGGGGTGCGTTCAGGAGCCTTACCTGCGGGGCGGAGAACCAGGTGTTTATCACCCGGTAAAGCCCGGTGAGACCCTCTGGCGAATTGCTAAGGCCTATCAAGTTTCCCTGAAAGAGATATTGGAATCCAATCATATCCCTGATCCGATACATCTGGAGGTAGGTGAACGAATTTTTATCCCTGGGGCATCAAAGGTATTAATGGTAAACCTTTACCAACCTTTATCCAGTGAAGAACCCGTCGATACAAAAGAAGGGATTTATCATACGGTTAAGCCGGGCGAAACTATGTGGCGGATTGCTAAGACCTATGGTGTCTCGCTGGACTATCTGCTTCAAGTCAACCAGATTTCTGATGTGGCTTTTGTAGAGGTGGGCAGGGAGATATTTATTCCCGGCGCCCAAAAGGCGCTGGACATAGAACTTCCCAGGCCATCTTTGCTTGTCACCGGGACAGAGGCTGAGATATCTTTTGCCTGGCCACTGAAGGGGGAAATTATTTCCGGCTTTGGACCTCGAAATGACGGCCTACATAAGGGCATCGACATCAATGCCCCGGCCGGAACTGAAATCAAGGCAGCCGCTCGGGGGAAGGCAGTTTATTGTGGCGACGACATGAGGGGCTACGGTAAAATTATTATCCTGGAACATGAGGCGGGGTTTTCCACGGTATATGCCCATAATTCAGAAAATCTGGTTCAGGAAGGGGAAGAAGTCGAAAAAGGTCAACTCATCGGACGAGTAGGGGCTACTGGCCGGGCCACCAGCCCTCATCTTCACTTTGAAATCCGAAAAGATGGCCAAGCCCGGGATCCGATGATTTATCTGTCGTAACGGCGGATTTCAGATAATGGTAACCGTTCACCTCACCACGGAGACACAGAGACACTGAGAAAAATCTAAAGGACAAGTCTCTTAATGAGGTCTTTGTCGTTCAAAATTTAGACCACGCAAAAACTTCATATTGCTGCCCCAATTATTTGCTCTGTAAGTGCTTTTTCTAAAATCATTCTTCGTGTCTCTGTGTCTCTGTGGTGAACGATTACAGATAATGAAAGAAGGAGGTAGTTATTATGGGAAGGAATTGGTTAATGTGGGGTCTTTTAATAGTGGTGTTACTCATCGGGGTCCTCTTTTATGGAGGCAAGGAGAAATGGCTGGTTCAAAAAGAAAAAGTTGCCTCTACTCAAGAAGGTGTCCCTCCCAACAAACCGCCTGAGATATTTATTGACATCTCTCCCAAGGGAGGTGAAGCGCCTCTGGCGGTTGTTTTTACCGGCGGGGGAGAAGATAGTGATGGAAATGTGGTTCGTTACGAATGGGATTTTACCGATGACGGCACCTATGACTGGGTCTCCACCGAGGGGGGAAATACCTCTTATATCTACGTTAATCCAGGGACTTACACGGCTAAATTCAGGGTAACGGACGATGATGGTAAAATGAAGGTGACTTCGGTTGTTATCCCTGTTCTACCGGCGCTGGCCGGCCCAAAGACCAAGCAAGTGACTGAGACTGCCCACCGGCCGGAAGCTCTGGCTGAAATCCCCCTTGACCGTATGTTCAATGCTCCCCCTACCGCCAAGGCCGGACCGGATATTACTGTAGCCAGAGGAGACAAGATCGTCCTTGACGGATCCGGTTCTTCTGATCCGGATGGGAAGGTAGTCAGTTATCATTGGACGGCTAAGGAGAAATTAAACATTAAGACTAACAAACCTGTGCTCACCCTCACCCCTAATTCTAAACTTGCCGGCCAATCCGGTAAACATATGGTTACTCTAACGGTAACCGATAACAACGGCAATAAAGGATCTGATACGGCAACAGTAACTGTGCTTAAATCGGAGGTTAAAAGCAAGGTAAGGAGCCATAAGGTGATGAGCGAGGTTAAGAGGGAGGGCAATTTGGCGCCGGCTGTTCAGGCTACGGCCAACTCAACCAAAGGAAAATCGCCCTTCACCGTTTTCTTTGCCGCCCAGGGAAATGATCCTGATGGTCAGGTAATCAGCTATGAATGGGATTTTGACGAGGGGGGGTATGACTGGAAAGGCTCGAAGGGAGAAGCAGTCTATACTTATACTAAGGCCGGAGTTTATCTGGCCCAGGTAAAGGTTACTGATAATCAAAGGGCATCTGCCACTGATACCATTATCATTGTGGTTCTGTCCGGAGAGGAGATAAAATAAGATGCCAGCGCCAAAATTATCTACTATTACCATCATTGTCATAGCTATTATCTTTCTGGCCCTTTCCGGGCTGCGAAGTATCGGGGCCGGCGAGGTGGGGGTTCAGTTCTCCAAGATTAAGGGTGTCCTGCCTGAAGAACTGGACGAGGGCTGGCACTGGGTGGTGCCTGGTCTTGTCCAGATAAGCCGCTATTCCATACGTTCTCAGATCTATACTATGTCAGCCCGGATAGGTGAAGGAGTAGTTCGTGATGCGGATACCCTCTGGGCGCCTACCGCCGAGGGGTTAAAGGTGGGAGTAGACCTCACGGTCCGTTACCGGCTTATCCCGGATAAGGTGGATCAGGTTCACCAGAAGATCGGCCCCGACTTCGCCGAAAAGATTATCAGGCCTTCTATCAGGGCTACGGTGAGACTGCTTGTTTCCGAATACGGGATAATGGATGTTTACGGGATCAAGCGAGATGAGATTCAGCAAAAGGCCGAAGCCCAATTAAAAGAAAAGCTGGCCAAAGACGGCGTTGAGATAGAATCAGTTATGCTCCGGGATGTCTTCTTTACTCCGGAATATCAGAAGTCGATTGAAAACAAACAGATCGCCCAACAAAAGGCCCAGGAGATGCAGTTTGTCCTGGAAAAGGAACAGAAGGAGGCCGAACGTAAAAAGATCGAAGCCGAAGGGGTAAAATTAGCTACTATCATCAAGGCCGAAGGACAGGCCCAGGCCCTGGAAGAGATCAACCGGATGCTGGCTAAGAATAAGGATCTGCTTCAATATATGTATATAGATAAGCTGGCCGACGATGTTGAGGTCTTAGTGGTTCCCTCTGGAGCAGGGACGCTGATTAATCCTGAAGTGCTGCTTAAGGGAAGGTGAGGCTCCAGAATCCCGGGTACCCACGAAGTGGGGGTGAAATCCGAAATCGGAATAATCCGAAATCCGAAATCCGAAATTGAGTCGGCGGTGCTGGCTGGGGTAAGGTTGAACTTCCAGGACGAAACCAGCTTTAATAATTCCCTGACTGAATTGGCTGAATTAGCCAGAACTGCTGGGGCTGAGGTAGCTGGTTGCCTTGTCCAGGCAAGAGAACATCCTGACGTGGTTACCTTCATCGGTCAGGGTAAGGCCGAAGAATTAGCTAAACTGGCCAGGGAGAAAAAAGCGGATCTAATTATTTTCGACAATGACCTGACGGGAAGTCAGATTAGGAATTTAGAGCGAATTACGGGCTGCCGGGTTATTGACCGAACCGAGATCATCCTGGACATATTTGCCCAGCGGGCCTACACGGCTGAAGCTAAACTTCAGGTAGAATTAGCCCAATTGACCTATCTTTTACCCCGGTTGAAGGGGAAGGGCCTTTTACTCTCCAGATTGGGCGGCGGGATCGGCACTCGTGGCCCTGGAGAAACAAAGCTGGAGATAGACCGCCGTCGAATAAGAAAGCGAATTACCAGCCTGAAAAGGGCCATTCAGCAGGTAGCCAAACATCGGGCCCAACAGAGGGCCGGAAGAAAAGAGGAGATAGTCGGGGTACTGGTAGGCTACACCAACGCCGGCAAATCAACCCTCTTAAACACCCTGACCAAATCCCACATCAAGGTTGAAGATAAACTCTTCTCCACTTTGGATCCCACCACTCGTCGGCTTACCTTACCTAATGGCCGTCAACTTCTTCTGACTGATACGGTAGGTTTTATTCAGAACCTGCCTCACCATCTCATCTCTGCCTTTACGGCCACCCTGGAAGAAACCAGAGAAGCCGACCTCTTAATCCACGTGGTTGATGGTAGCAGTCCCTTCTGCGAGCAACAGATAGAATCAGTTTATCAGGTCCTCAAGGAGTTGGGTGTGGAAGGCAAACCTATTATGACGGTCATAAATAAGACTGATCTAATAGAAAGGCCGGTGCTGCGGCGGCTGTTATCTGTAACTGAACGCACCACAGCTATATCTGCCCTTAAGGGCGAGGGGATAGAGGAACTGCTGGAAGCCCTGACCCACTTCTCCATTTTAAGCTCGGAGCGATTAAGGTTGAGCCTTCCGTTTAAGGCGGGTCGGCTTTATGCCCTGATATGTAAACAAGGACGAATTATCTCTCGGCGATATCAGGAAGAAAATATTATTATCGAAGCGGAACTCCCGCGGCCACTGGCTAACAGATTAAGGGCGTGTCTGAAAAGGAGAGGTAACCGTTCAGCCACAGATGCACACAGATGAAACACGGAAAATCCGTGAGCCGTGTCCGTGATTCGGGTCTGTCCTTAGGCTGTAGGGACAACCCTTGTGGTTGTCCGTCTACGGAACGGACA
>JBFMHI010000114.1 GCA_040753085.1 bacterium
GCAAGCTCGCCTCCGCTCGCACGGCTCAGCCGCCGCGCCGATGGATAGAGAGCGCCTGTAGTGGCTCACTAACGGTCACGGCTCGGATCGGTTTGGGGATAGGCCCTTAATTGTTACGATTATAGATAGGCTGAAGACTGAAGGCTTTTAGAAATAAATGCGGAGAGGAGATGATTGGACTTCAGCCTTCAGCCTATCTACCTGAATAGTTACGATTATAATCCATAACAAAGAAACAGGTCAAGTAAAAAGTTGAGGAAAAAGGGGAAAAATCGGTTGCATAAGGGCTGTTTTTGTGGTAAGATGAAGGGCGATATGAAAAAGTTAGTCTGTCTGGTTTTGGGATTAATTCTATTAGGCTTAGGAGGGAGTAAAGCTTACGCCATACCCGAGGTTAGCCAAATAAAAGCTGACACTGAGGCTCACCTTAAAGACCCCAGAAAGCATCCGGGAGATATTACCCTTACCTTTGATCTGTCCGATACGGAAGAAGGAGGGCCTTACGACCTGGAGGTGCAATATCGAGGGGGGCCTCAAGCCGGCGCCCTGGGTTGGCAGCAGGCTACTTTAGAAGAAGGCTCCTCGGACTCGCCCGGCCTCCTCACCAACGTTGAGGCCGGTCATTGCACTTTAACCTGGCAGAGCAGTATAAACGAGGGTGGCGCCTCCGGCCATGACTACATCATTAGGATTACTCCTTACGACCCCCCCAATACCAACCCCGGGATCTCCTCTCAGTCCGATACCTTTTCTCTGAACAACCAGTATCTAAAATCAATCCGTATAACTAAAGCCACCGGAGTGGCCGAGCTGGAACTTCACGGCACCAAGATCGAAATTATACCAGGGGCCTTTGCCGGGTGGTTTAGCACTGAAAGTGAAGATGTAATACTCACCGTCAAGGAGATTATCAAGGGTTCTACTGAATGGGCTGAATTGCGAGAAAAAGAAGAAGGACTCGAGATAACGGATGATGCTCTACCTTCCTATATTGGGGATGTCCTGGATGATACCTACCGGGAGTTCCGCATTACCAGGAACAGTAATTATATCGACTGGAAGATTGCTTTTACTTCTGACTATCTCATTATGACTATTCCATATACTGATGTGGCGGTGCATGAAATTGAAAAAGAATTTCGAATATACGGATTAATAACTGACGGCTGGGTAAGGCCGGAAAGGTTGCCGGGGGTGATGCCTACTGAAGGGCAGTTTATCGATACCGAGAATAATCTGGTTACCGCCGCTATCCCCAGCCAGTTTTATCTTGTGCCTTATTATCGAATCGGGGTTATCTACGTCCCTGACTTCCGAAACGTAGTGGTCTACCCTAATCCTTATAAACCTTACGATGGACAAATCAGGACAGGTGACGCCACGACCGGGATTGTCTTTATCAATCTGCCTGAAGCCCACAATCAGATTAAGATATACAATCTGGCCGGCGAGTTAGTGCGGGAATCTCCAACTACCTGGGTAAGCTGGACGTGGGATGCTAAAAACAACGGCGGAGAATGGGTCGAGAGTGGGGTCTATTTCTATGTGATTACTAATGAGCGGGGGGAAGTGAAGACTGGGAAGCTGGCTGTCATCAGATAGTCGTAGTGCCTTGTCAAGTTAGTACAAGTTAGTATTTGTGGGTAAAGCCTCTTTTACCCCACACCTTAATCCTCTCCCCTGAGGGGGATTACTTCTACAAGAGACCAACCTATCAAATCAAATCTGAGAGGGTAGTAGTATCTTCTCAATATTTTGGGAAAGGTCAGTGATCGGTCCCAAACCGCCTCCCTCGCCCAACATGGACGAGGGGGTGGTGGTATGGCTCAGGAGCTTTTTGATGGACAGTGGGGTGAACCCATGAATACGATGAATACGATGGAATACAAGGGCTATATGGCAAAGAGGAGAGCTGTTAGAAGCAAGATATTATTAGTGGTTACCCTATCCTTGATCTATCTTGTCTGCCTGGCCAACCCGGCTCAGGCAGGAGAGAAATTTGTCAGCACCACGATGGCTACTTTTCTCAAGCTGCCGGTGGGCGCCAGACCGACGGCTTTAGGGGGGGCCTTCACCGGTGCAGCCGATGATGCCAATGCCCTGGCGGTAAATCCGGCCGGACTTTCTCAGCTTAACTACCGTCAGGTGATAGTCAGCCACCACGAGTGGTTTCTGGACAACGCCTATGAGTATTTAGGCATTGTCCATCCTGTCCCCTTTGGCCGGCTGGGAACAGCCGGTCTAAGCATCCTTTATCTCAATCTGGGAGATTTTGAAGGCACATATTACCGGGATGCTGAAGCGGGGATCAAGGCCGGTCAACCAGCCGGTGATTTTACCGCCTCAAACCTTTCAGTAACCCTGTCCTATAGCTGGCAAATGCGAAACGATACCCTGGCCGGCTTGAGATTGGCCTTTTTGAGAGAAAGATTGGAAGAGGAGACAGCCAATGGGATGAGCCTTGACATAGGAGTGCTCCACCGGCTTAATCTTGTGCCTGGCCTGATTATTGGGATTACCGTAAAAAATATGGGACCCTCGATAGAATTCATCTCCAGAAAAGGCCCCCTCCCCTTTACAATCCAGGCAGGCGCCTCCTATCGGGCCCTGGGAGACGATCTCCTCCTTACGATGGATATTGTCGAACCGATTGATAATGAAGTAGGCCTTCATCTGGGCGCTGAATATCGCCTTTTTGACACCTTCATCCGGGTAGGCTATAGAAAAAGCGATCTTGGTCCTGGAGTAACTGGTGGGCTGGGATTTAAGTTGACTGAAAATTACCGCTTGGACTATGCTTATATCCCCTTTGAGGACCTCGGTCGAACTCACGCCCTTTCCCTCCTGGCTAAGTTTTAATCGATGGCTGGCGACTGATAGTTAATGTAACCGTTCAAGTATAGCTGCACGGATTAGCACAGATAAATAACACAGGACAGAAGGCGGAAGTGTAGGGACAGGGCTTGTCCCTGTCCGTGCTTGTCCATGTCCGTTCCGTAGACGGACAACCACAAGGGTTGTCCCTACAGCCTAAGGACAGACCCTAATCACGGACACGGCTCACGGATTTTCCGTGTTTCATCTGTGTGCATCTGTGGCTGAACGGTTACTAGTTAATAACACCTGTCGGGAAGGCTATTGAACTTCAGCCTTCAGCCTATCTACCTGAAATGAAAAAGCTGCCTGAATTTTTAAATAAGTATTTTTGGGAGGTAGAATTTAAGAATATAGACTTGCAAAAACGCCGGGTGTATGTTTTGAGGCGAATTTTGGAGTATGGTGATGAGCAGGCCGTGGCCTGGATGTGGAATAATTTCAAGAAATCAGAAATAAAGAATGTCTTATCAAACTTTCGTGGCTATTCTCAAAAAAGCGCTAATTATTGGGCTCTTATATTAGATGTGCCCAAAAAAAAGGTATTATGTTTGAAGAAACCCTCATCAAAGGAGCCAAGGACATTCTGGCCTTATTAGGTCGTTCAGGTATTTTGAAAGATGCTTATTTGGCCGGTGGTACAGCGGCGGCTCTCCAATTAGGGCACCGTATCTCGATAGATTTTGACTTTTTTACCATGAAGGAATTTGTGCCCAAAAGTTTTTCGGCTGAACTGTCAAAATTAGGTGTATTTGATGAAGAGCAGGCCAATAAAGGGACGGTTTTAGGCAAAATTGAGGGGATAAAATTTAGCCTTTTTATTTATAAGTATCCTTTGATCTTTTCCCCTTTGAAATATCTGTCATTGAATATAGCTGATATTCGAGACATTGCGGCGATGAAGATAGATGCGGTAGCCACTCGAGGGGCGAAGAGGGATTTTATTGACTTGTACTATATATGTAAATCTGGTTATGAATTAGCAACAATTTTAGATTTCTATAACAAAAAATATGGAAAATTAGCTTCTAATCTTATTCATATTCAAAAGAGTTTGGTGTTTTTTAATGAGGCTGAGTCTGAGGAAATACCAAGGATGTTGAAAGAAGTAAAGTGGAAAGAGGTAAAGAAATATTTTGAGAGTGAAGTAAAGAAATTATCTGGTAGTCTGGTATCTTCCAAACCAAGACACCAGACTACCAATAACTTTGCCTGATTGCTGACACCTGAACGCTTACGATAATAATGTATATTAAATATTTCGCTGCTGAAACCCTCAGCAACTTTAAAAGAAGTGAAATCTGGCTGGTGATAGCGGCCATTACCTTGGTTTGTTTCGGATTTGGTTTATGCCTTAATTTAGCCCTGAATGTCCAATTATCCCTGGAAGAGATCGGCAGACGGACCCCTATTATTGTCTATTTTCAAGAAAATTTAAGCCAGAAAAAGATCGGTCCTCTCAAAGAGACTATCCTCAAAATGGAGGGGGTCAAAAAGGTAAATCATATCTCCTCCGGAGAAGCCCTTAAAAGACTTAAAGAGAATTTAGACCTCCCCTCGAGTCTGGAATCAGCTCTTTT
Source organism: bacterium (assembly GCA_040753085.1). Classification (NCBI taxonomy): domain Bacteria; species bacterium. Next base: position 4,455 of record JBFMHI010000114.1, read on the forward strand.
CCCTGACACCCTGGAGGTATTTGTGACTAAAGAGGGATTCTCCGCCAGAATAACCCAGTTTTCACAAATAGCCCTCAAGATCAGCCAGTTAACCGGAGTAAAGGAAGTAGACTATGGAGCTGAGGTTATGGCCCCCCTGGTCAAGATTGACCAAATCAGTCGACTGGCTATTTGGGGGATAATGATCGTCTCTGCTTTAATTGTCTTTTTGATCGTCTCCGGTTCCATAAGATCGGCGGTGGCCGCCCGGATTAAGACCATGGAGACCATAAGGTTACTGGGGGCAACCAATTGGTTCATTGGCTGGCCCTTTATCCTGGAAGGGATATTCCAGGCAGGACTCGGCAGCGCCCTGGGTAGCATCAGCCTATGGATAGTTTACCAGTTTGGCCTCAAAGGGTTGGTTCTCTTCCCCTCTTTACCATTCGGATTTGTTTTCCTTTCTTTGAATTCAGTGGTATTCCTGATTCTGGTCAGCGGATCCCTTGGCGGCCTCGGAGGTTTTATCGCTATATGGAATCTTTTGAAGGAAAAAGGTGAAGAAAGTCGGGGCCATCTGGGGATTAGTCTTTGTGTCTTAGTGTCTTTAGGGTTGATCTGCCGAGTAGCTTACGGAGAAAATATAAAAAGTTACGAAAAAGAGATGACGGATGGACAGAAAAAACTGGAGAGTATAACCAGAGAGATCGAGAAAGAGAAGGATAAATTAGTTAAGACAAAAGAGAAGAAAAAGGAGATAGAGACTGAATTATTAAGACTCAATACCGACTTAAACAAGGGCGTATCTTCATCAGACAAATTAGGCCAAGAGGCGAAACAGATTGATACCAGACTTAAAAAGATTAATTACGATATTGCGGCTATTAATCAGAACCTCTTGAAATTGAAAGAAATGCTTTCTTCTTCCCTGCTTAACGTATATAAACATCGCCGAATAAGCTGGGTGGATGCCTTGTTTGGCCCGCCGGATTTACCTAGTTTACTCAGGCGGCGATCTCATTTCACCCGTCTGGCGGCCCAATATGCCTCTCAACAAATAAAAGAATTTGAAGACAAAAAGAACAAGGTATACTCAAAGAGAGCAGACCTTAAACAAAGCTATCAACAAGTGATAAAACAAAAGGGAGAGGTGGAGGGCACTTACTGGAAAAAGAAACAAGAGAGACTGGCCAAGGTTAAGTTATTAAACCAAATCGCTGAGGAAGAAAAGATGCGGCAAGATAGAATCGCCCAGCTTAACAAGGCTTCCGGCCGGATAGGGAAACTTCTTGTCCAGTTAGAAGAAATGAAGAAAAAGGTGGAGGCAAAGAAATCAGCCCAGCCAACCGGTTCAGTTAAAAGCTTGTCCTGGCCAGTGAAGGAGAGAAAGATCCTGATCGGCTTTGGCAAGCAGAATCACCCTGAATTCAAGACAAGCTTTATCAATAAGGGAATAGACATGGCGGCAGCTCCAGGTGAAACAATAAGGCCAGCCGCCGAAGGGAAGGTGGTCTATGTCGGATCCTTCAAGGGTTACGAAGGCGTGGTAATGCTTGATCATGGTAATAACCATTATACCGTATACGGCCACCTGGGGGAGATCGGGGTCAGGGAAGGTGAGAAAGTCCAATTAACTACCCCGCTGGGTAAGGTCGGAGAAGGCGGACAGATAGCCGGTCAGCCCTGCCTTCATCTGGAATTGAGGGTTAATGGTCGGGCGGTTGATCCAGGGAAATATCTTCAGTGATGGCGGATTACAGAGGCGAGGCCGCCCATGGGGGAAGCAACCGTTACCTATAAGCTATGGATGGGGTTCTAAACATAAACAAGGAAGCGGGGATGACCTCCTTTGAGGTCGTTTCCGTGGTCAAGAGATGGCTGAAACTAAAACGTGTCGGACATAGCGGCACCCTTGATCCGGAAGCCACTGGGGTGCTGGTTGTTTGCCTGGGCCAGGCCACTAAGATCATCCCCTTCCTTAATCAGGAAAAGAAAGAATACCTGGCCCAATTGAAGCTGGGGATAAAGACATCGACTCAGGATAAGTGGGGAGAGATAACCGAATCTATTCCCAGGGTGGTCGTGAATGAGGCGCAGATTAAAAGGGTGATGAAGGCCTTTGTGGGGGAGATAGAGCAGATACCTCCCATGTATTCTGCCCTTCATCACCAGGGGAAAAGGCTTTATAAGTTGGCCAGAGAAGGCGTGGAGGTAGAACGTCGTCCCAGGCAGGTCAATATCTATGAATTAGTCTATCTGGGGTTAAGTGATGGGCCTCATCCTGAGATTAGCTTTCGGGCCATAGTTGGGACGGGAACTTACCTGCGAACCCTTTGTGCTGATATGGGAGACGCCCTGGGGGCAGGAGGACATCTTAGCTCCCTTACCCGAACCAGGGTAGGCCCTTTTGAGTTGAGTAAAGCCCTTAGTCTCTCTCAACTAAAAGAAGCCAGAGAAGCGGGAAATATTACTGACCTCATTTATTCTATGGATGAAGCCCTCTCTTTCCTGCCGGTAGTAGAAACAACCTTTTCAGAGGTTAAGCTTATCTCTCATGGACGGCCTATTGAAGGCGGAAGGCGGAAGGCGGAGGGCGGAGCGTCTGTTTTACCTGACAGCAGTTTAGTTAGAGTGCATAGCCCGACTGGCCGGCTTCTGGCCGTAGGAAAGGTGAAGGATGCCCTGATCCAGCCGGTAAGGGTGTTTGTTTGAATTACTGGATTGGTGCCGGAGTGATAGATATCTTCGGAAACGAGGCGGGCGTAACAGGGGAGGGAGGCTAATGGTCAAGGATAAAAAAGCCCAACAGTTAATTTCAGGAATGGTCGAGAAGATAGCCGCCTCATACAAACCCTTAAAGATTATCCTTTTTGGCTCTTATTCTTACGGAAAACCAGACCAGGATAGTGATATAGATCTTTTTATTATCAAAGAGACGGATGAAAGACCTATTGATCGAAGAGTAAGTGTGCGCCAGATTGTCTCAGATAGAACCCGACGCATTCCTTTTGAGCCGATTGTTATCACTCAGAAAGAATTGGCCGACCGGATAAGGCGGGGCGACCAATTTATTGATGAGATATTAACCAAGGGAGAAGTGCTCTATGAGGAAAGATGAATCTCTTTATCCAGAGGATTGGTTTAAGATGGGAGCTAAAGAACTGAAACGGGCAGAAAACCTGCTTGAATTTGATGATCTTGAAGGCGCTGGGTTCAATATTCAACAGGCGATTGAGAAATATCTGAAGGGCTATCTTCTGTCAAAGGGCTGGAAGCTTCGAAGGATACATGAGTTAGAGACGCTTTTGAACGAGGTTGTTGGATACGAACCTTCTTTTGAAGAATTCCGTCAAGAGTGCTTGAAGATAACAGATTACTATATTGAAGAACGGTATCCTTTTACCGTAACATCTGAGCTTACTGAAGAAGAGGTGCGGATATCCCTGCAAGCAGCCAAGAAAATGATTGATAAGATTCTAAGATTGGTGAGGGCAAAAAGCAATGATGACCAGGAAGAAAAGTAATCTGGTCTGCTAAAAGAAGAGTCACGGAGAATGCCGATTTATAAAAGGCCGTTGGCCCAGGTCGAAAAATGACTATCTTAGATCAACTTACCCGAAAGAGGAAAAACCTGGCGGATTATTTAATACCGCCTCTTCCTTTTCAGGCCAAAGAGGCCACCAGGGTCGGAGGCTGGCTTTCCCTGGGGTGCGCCCTGGCGCTTTTAGGCCAAAAACCCCTACTGGCCGCCTTTCTTCTTTTTCTCGTTCTCGTATTTGATGGTATTGATGGTGTCCTGGCCCGACGGGCAGGGGAAAATAATGCCGAAATTGATTGGGCCGCTGACCGGTTCAGTGAGTTTATGATCGGTTCGGCTTATCTGATTTACCACCCAGGTTGGGGCGGGATAATTTTTCTTTTGTTATTTGTAATGAATAACTTCTTGCCCTGGAGAAGAATACCGGTTCTTCCCTTAAGGCAGGTGTGGTTAGTTATATTAGTTTCCATTTTTTGTAGATAGCATTAAAAAAGGGGTAACCGTTCAGCCACAGATGCACACAGATGAAAGACGGAAAATCCGTGAGCCGTGTCCGTGATTAGGGTCTGTCCTTAGGCTGTAGGGACAACCCTTGTGGTTGTCCGTCTACGGAACGGACATGGACAAGCACGGACAGGGACAAGCCCTGTCCCTACAC
>JBFMHI010000115.1 GCA_040753085.1 bacterium
GACCCTGCAAGGGTCGAATATTATCCATCACATAGAATTCAACCCTTTCAGGGTTGAGCTGTGGTAGATGTTTCGTTTCCGCAGGTTTCACCTGTGGTTATGTAAAATTCAAACCTTTCAGGTTTGAAGGGAATTGCTTGTAATTCCTAACCGTACAGGTCGAAATTTTTCCTACGCCCTGTCAGGGCTTGACCTTATGGAATACTATTATTCCGTAGATTGAAATCTACGGCTAAATTCCTTTACGCCTTCGGCGTATAAATAGAATAGATGATGGTTAGGCAAGCGGCGCGTTTCTTCTTGGAGCGAGCCCTGCACATGACCTTTCCACGGCACCTCGCCTCTATCTTTCACAGGATACCATTAATATCGGCAAAAATCGCAGAATGCTTTAGCCTTTCCACGGATCGTTGTTAATAAAATCATTATTAAAGCCCGAAGGGCTGTAGTATGTTAGCCGTAGGTTTAAACCTACGGAACATTATTAGATTGGAAATTTTAATTAAGCCCCGCAGAGGCGAAGGAAAAAATTCGACCTGTTCTTAACCGCACAGGTCGGATTTTTTTTTAGATGTAGGGGCGAGTAATTATTCGCCCCTACTTATTTCAAGACTTTTTTTCAGAATATTTTTATTTATTTTTATATTTTAGGCTTGATTTTTAGTTTTATTTATGTTATAATACTATATATAAGAATAAATAGGAAAGAGGCTGCTATTTGTTATTTTTGTCTCCTATGGTAACGCCTGGGGGAATGGTTGTTGGTTACTCTGATCCGGGACCGATTATTGATGAGGTCAGGTAGTGCCTTAGAGTAACTATTCAGCCGCAAAGACACTAAGACACGAAGATTAAGTTGCACAATACGTTGTGCCTTCGTGCCTTGGTGGTTGAATAGTTATAAAATGAAGGTAAAGATAAAAACGAACCATCTTTTGTCACTTGGGGAAAGAGGGTCGGATTTATCCGAGAGCCTTCCATCTAACAGAAAGGAGGTGAGAGAAGATGAAGAAAGTGAAAGTAATTTTGTTAGCAGCAGCTTTGTGCTTCGGGCTGACCGGATTGGTTATGGCAGGTAGCAGTGATAACCATTCGGTAACCGTAACCGTTAGTGCGATTAACGAGGTAGCTGTTACTGGTGGGGCCATTACCCTGACCATTAATACGGCGGTGGCCGGAAGTGAGCCCACCGATGCCACGGATAATACTACTTGTGACCTCGACTGGACTACCAATGAAGCCACTAAAAAGATCACCGTGCAAACCAGTCTCGTCTCTCCAAAATTTATCCTCAAAGTAGTAGCTCAAAACGTCGCTGGTAGTGGCACCGCCGCTCCCCAAGTCACCCTTAGCACCACCGCCACAAATTTTGTTACGAGCATATCGACGGCCACGGGCGGCTGCGACTTAGGTTACACCGCCAGTGCTACCGCAGCTCAAGGAACTGGAAGCGATGCGCACACAGTTACCTACACCCTTACCGCCGGCTAATTGAGGATGGAGACTAATAAAGGGCAGACCTATCCATTGGAGGTCTGCCCTTTACCTTGAAGGTAACCGTTCAGCCATTAAGTCACCAAGACACATCCCTAATCTTAGTGTCTTGGTGGCCTGAACGGTTACCCCTGAAGAGGCCCAAAATGAAAAAAACAGTAACTAAATTCTTAATCCTGTCCGTTATATTGGGATTAATTCCTATATATAAAAAAGCCCAGGCCGCACCAAACATTACGGTAACTGGCAGTTGGTCTGAAATTATAGATGCCTCAGATTTACAGGCTGGCCCCGGAAGCGATTTGATTAATAGCTATGAAAGTGCCTCCAATGCAATATCTATAGAAATTACAGGGACAGGGCAAGCTAATTGGCAAGTGAACGTTAAGAAGATCGATACTGACTGGCCGAGTAGTTTTTATTTATATGTGAAAAGGACCTCTGATGGAATCGGCGGGGGTAGTATTTCAAGGGGGACTTTTTACCAGGAAGTAACTGAGACAGATAAAGACTTCTTTGAGGGTCAAGCTAATAGAAGCGATATCCATTTACAATTGAAACTTGGTGGTGTTTCCGTCCAAATTCCACCTGGCACTTATACCACCACGGTTTATTATACCGTTATTGGTTATTGACCTGCCCTACCTCCTCTTCCGCGACTTTAACACCGTGTGGACAGTATGGACTGTGTGGACTGGGTGGACAGCGGACTCTATGCCGCGACTGGCCCAAACAATGAACAATGCCCCCAAATTCTATCCTTACCCCTAAATCCTATCCTTACCTCTAAATTCTATCCTCACCCCTAATTTCCATCCTTTTTGAAGAATTAGTCCATTTTTTAAAATATTTCTATATATCTGTATATTTAAGGTTGACATTTTATTTTATTTATGATATAATAATAAACAGAAAGATAAAATAGGAAATTAAATGAAATAAATCATTATTTTTTACTTTTTTTATCTTTTTGTAAGGCCTATTAAGGGCCTATCCCAAAACCTGGGCGATAGAAACCTGGTTTCTGATCAGGCGGGAGAGGTTTGGGGATAGGCACTAATAGCGAAAGGAGGTGATTAAAGGATGAAAAAGTTGACAGAAGTTTTTTTATTGGTGGCAGTTTTGGGCCTTGGCTTAGCCAGATCGGCTATGGCAGACAATATTGACGCCCATATGGTAACTGTGACAGTTAACCCGATTAACGAGGTGGCTATTAGCGGAGGGGACCTTACCCTTACCATTAATACGGCTACGGCCGGAAATAATCCCGATCCGGTAACGAATAGTACTACTTGCGACCTCGACTGGACTACAAATGAAGCCACTAAAAAGATCACCGTAGCCACTGATCTACTCGCTCCAACCTTTACTCTCAAAGTAGTAGCTGAAAACGTCACTGGTGTTGGCACCGCCGCTCCCGAGGTCACGCTTAGCATCACCGCCACAAATTTTGTTACGGGCATATCGACGACCATTGGCGGCTGCGATTTAAAATACACCGCCAGTGCTACCGCCGCTCAAGGAACTGGAAGCGACTTCCACACGGTTATCTACACCCTTACCGCCGGCTGATGAAAAATTGAGACGGGTAAAGGGCAGACCTCTCCATTACAGGTCTGCCCTTTCCTCTGAAGAGGCACAAAATGAAGGCCATTGATTGAAAGGAGAGAAACTTATGAAATTAACCACCAGGATTATTCCCTCTGCTTTGTTTTTCTGCTTACTAATACCTTATGCGGCTAAGGCTGAGGTATCGGTGGGTGAGTTAACTTATGAAAGATCTGCCCAAGTGGGTGAAACTTACCAGGGTGTCATCTTTATCCGAAACCGCGACGAAGAGCCGCAAGAGGTAAAGGTCTATCAGACTGATTATCTTTTCTTTTTTGATGGGACAAATACTTATGGTGAGCCGGGGAAGGCCCCTCGTTCTAACGCCAACTGGATAACCTTTAGCCCCAAGCGGCTTACCATTCCACCTAAGGAGGCATCTGGGGTGAATTATACGATAAAGGTGCCTGATAATGAAACCTTGGAGGGAACCTACTGGAGCATGCTTATGGTAGAAGGTATTTCAAAAAACTCACCTGAGTTCAGTAAGCCAGAAAAAGAGGAAGTCAAATTATACATAAGGGAGGTGGTGCGATATGGCGTTCAGATGGTTACCCATATTGGCAATACCGGAACTCGTAGCCTTAAATTTGTAAACACCCAATTTCTGAAAGAGGCGGAAAGAAAAATCTTACAAATGGATATAGAAAATATTGGCGAAAGATGGCTAAACCCATTTTTATGGACCGAGCTTTATGATGAAAAAGGCAGTTATATTGGCCGGTTTGAAGATAAAAGGCAGCGGATCTATCCTGGCACTTCGGTTAGATACAAGGTTGATCTAAGCCAGGTGGTCCAAGGTCAATATAAGGCCCTGGTGGTAGCCGAGGCTGGTGATGATGATGTCTTTGGAGCGACCTATACCTTGAAAATTGAGGAGGATAAAAAACCCCCAGAGGACACAGAGAAGAAAATTTCTACGGCCTCAAGTGAGAATCAATAGCCTTCAGCCTTCAGCCTATCCACCTGAGCAGTTAGCGAGGAAGAAAAATGAGAAGGATCTTTTCTATCATTAGCCTTTGTCTTTTAACGGTTACCCCTCTTGAAGCTGAAGAAAGAGGTGTAGAAATAAGAGGCTGCGGAAAAGAATTGCTTGAGACTGAACCAGGCAGGACCATCACTACTGTCTTTCAGATAACCAATAAGAGCGCCGAGAAACAAGAATTTACCTCTGAGGTGCAGCTTCCTGAAGGATGGATACCGGTCACTCGCGATATCTCTTTTGAATTGGGGGTCAATGAAAGCGATATAAGGCTGGTGAGCTTCTTTATCCCGCAAGCCGCCTTAGCGGATAAGTATGAAGTTACTTATTTAGTTAAAGGGGGAGGATATCCTTCGACTATCAGCAACTTTTGTACTATTTATATAGTAGTTTTGCCGGTGGCCAGATTAGAAGTAAAATTATTGGAGGCTCCAGCGCATATAATTGCTGGTGAGGACTACCGAACCTCTTTTGTAGTTACCAATGAATGTAATATAGAAAATACGGTTAGTATAAAAATCGACAGTGGCGAGAACCTGCCTTTTATGGTGGATACTGAAAAGTTCACCCTGGCCCCCGGTGAATCAAAAACGATCAAGGTAGTGGTAAAGACCGAGGTAAAGATGAGAGAGCGAGTCAAACACTTCCTGGCCTTAACGGCCCAAGTCCTTAACGACCAAAAGATCCAGGCTCGAGCCATAAGTTTTGTAGAAATTATCCCCCGGATAGCTGAAGCAGAAGATTGGTTTCATAGACTGCCGGTAGAGGTAACTCTTAGGCAAGTAACTTCCAAAAATGAGGCAGACAGATCTGGACTTCGGACGCAAATCTCTGGGAAAGGGACATTAGATGAGGCAGGGAAAAAACATATCAGGTTCCTATTCAGCGGACAGGATATTGATGAGTACTGTCTTAGTTATCGGACCAAGGATTACGAATTTCATCTGGGCGACTATGGGTACTACCTCTCACCCTTAACTGAAAATAATCGTTATGGTCGGGGAATTACCGGCAAACTGAACCTAAGTAATTTTAGTTTGGGCGCCTCCTACCTAAAAACCCCCGAGATTAAACCTGAGGAGAAACAGATGGCTGGTTATATCGATTATTTAATCAGGGAGAAATACCGGATAGGTCTCAATTATCTAAAAGAAATAGGGCTGGCCAATGATGAAATGGTAAGTTTAGAAGCCCAACTTAAGCTGGCTAAAAATACTGAGGTTGAACTCGAATACGCCCTGGGGAAAAAAGACAAAGAAGATGATAAGGCCTATTGGCTCAAGGTCTCCGGTGGTCAGGACTGGATTTCTTATTACTTGAAATTTATTCAGGCCGGACCTGATTACCCGGGCCATTATGGCCATAGAGATTCTTTCTTGGCTGCCTTAACCTTTCCCCTAAAGGATAATCTTAGGTTAAATGCCAATTTTCAGCAAGAAAAGAATAAACTTGATGGGGAGCCTCTGAATAGGGATTATCAATTGGGCTTGAACTATAAATCTGAAACAAGCCCCAGTCTTTCTTTTAACTGGCGGAACCGTTATCGTGGAGACCAACTTTCCAACTCTAACCTTGACTACCAGGAGGAGAGCTTTGAATTCAGTATAGAACAGCGTTTCAAAAAGTTAAATCTTTGGGCCTCGGCTGAATCAGGAAAAATAAATAAACGGAATAAGGGGACTTCTCATTTGAAAAGATATATAGCCTCTGCCTATTTCAAGCCAACTAATAAACAATCCTACCGAGGTTATCTATCTTATGATAACCAGGGCAATTTCACGGGAGAAAAGACCCCCTGTCTAACGGCTGGATTAACCATTTCTTATCAAATAGCAGATAGGACCTTGTTTGATCTCGATCTTCAAACCAATGATTACCAGGAATCTTACCAGGGAGGAAGGGATATTTTTGAGATAAGATTGAGCCACACCTTGCCTAATGGGCATAAGATTCCGATATGTGGTCGTTATACCTCATACAAAGACTCACCGATGAAAGATGAAAGGGCGCTTACGATTGAATATATTATCCCTTTCGGCTTACCGGTAAGTAAGAAGGATACGGGTATGGTTAAAGGATATGTTTACGATGAAGAAACTAAAGAACCCCTTCCAGATATCATCATTAGAGTTAATGGGATGACGGTGGCCACTGACCAAAAGGGTAACTTCGTTTTCCCTTCCCTGAGACCAGGTAATTACTATTTACACGTAGAAAGAATGGGTCTGAACCGGATTTCGGTCCAGCAGACCCCCATAGAAGTAACGGTTGAAAGTGGGGAAAAAACCTGGGTGGAAATAGGCATAGTCCGGACGGCGGCTCTGGTGGGGCAGGTTATGGTCTATGGCCTGGAGAACAACTATAACCATAACTCCTTAGGTGAAAAAGGTGGAGATAAAAAGGCAGATTATTATGTTATTGGAGAAGGTAACAGGACGTCGTTAGATGATAAGGCGACAAACCTGGTTGAGGCCTCTGGGTTAGCCAACATGGTGGTAGAACTTGCCAATGGGTCGGAAATAAAGCGCCGACTTACCGACAGGCGAGGGCGTTTTGAGTTTGAAGAATTGCGTCCAGATAAATGGACACTTAAAATCTACGATAATAATTTACCTGAGTATCACTATCTGGAAAAAGATACCTTTGAATTTGAATTAAAACCTGGCCAGGAAGAAGAGATTTTAGTAAAGGTATTACCCAAGAAGCGCCGTATCCAGATCATAGAGGAAGGTGGGACCTTAAGGTAGAAAAGCGGTAATTGTTCCGCCCTCCTTTGGAACCACTATGGGCTCAGATGAGCCCAGGATAAATATGGCTGATTTTCCCCTTGACATTTAATATTATAGATGATAAAATAAATGTAAGTTGTTACTTAACGAGAGATATTATTGTAGTCATTTATATGAAATTGCTTATATGTCACAACCCATTGGTAGCCAAACGGTTGTAAGGGAAATAAGGGGTAATTTGGCGCCTGAGAGTCAATGGTCCCGGTGACCGCTGAGTATTGATCCGTGACGTAATTACTCAGCCGCAAAGACACGAAGGTACTAAGATTACCGAAGCCAATAGGCAATAGGGAAGAATGCCCTATTGGCTATTGGCTATTGCCTATTGGCTTCGGTAGTCGGTAACCACTGATTACTGACGACCGATAACCGGTGACCGATCACCTGGTTTAGATTTAACGGGCAGCTATTTACCAAAAAAAATAGTTTTTATGTTGCTTTATATAAAAATATATGGTATAATAGAAATAAGGAAAGTTAAGCTAACTTATAAGCATTAAAAGTAGCTTAAACTTAAATATGCTTAGAGCGAAAGCCCACGGATGACCCAGATTTTGGCAGATTCTCACGGATTTTTTTATCCGTGTCAATCCGTCTCATCCGTGCCATCCGTGGGCTATTATTTATGATGATGCGGCCAAAAGTCCCAAGGGAACAAAAGCCAAAATTCGACTTTTTGCCTAACCATCATTATAGAGCTTTTCAGATTATGAGGTGGGACAAATGCGAAGAAGAAGTGTTATTAAAGTGGCGAAAAATGGCATTATGATCACGGCTATGGCCATTGGTTTAATGACTATAGGCCTGTGTTATATTTACATTACTAGAGTAGTGGAAAAACATCCCCCTGTTCCACCGCCTGGGCTGTCAGAAAAACCAGCGCCCATCCGGGTTCCGGTGGTTTATGCGGTTAGGGATATCCCGGCCAAACAGATTATAGACGTCCCTATGTTAACGGTAAAGAATACGGAAGCCGAGAGGGTCGATCCGGATGCCATCTCTTCTATTGATGAAGTAGTGGGACAATTTAGCCGGGTAGCCATCAAATCCGACTCACCTATTCTGCGAGACCAGATATATTCTGGCAATCGTCTATCTTATGTAATTCCCGGGGAACGAAGGGCGGCCACTATTGTCGTTGACAATACTGGGGCTGTTTCTTATCTGGTCAAGCCAGGGGATATAGTTGATGTTATCGGAACTTTTTCCGAAAATTTTGCCGGAGAGGATGTAGCTAAGATTATTGTTCAAAATGCCCAGGTGATGGCTACCGGTCAAACCTATCGCCCTTTAAGTGAAAAAAAGACTGAAGATGACGAAGAAAAACCCCCCGAAGTTTTTGACACCGTTACCCTGGCCATTACTCCAGAGGAAGCGGAAAAACTTATCCTGGGGGCGGATAAGGCTATGCGGTTCAGACTTATCCTTCGAAACCCGGACAGCCTGGCTCAGACCTGGACTCAAGGGGCAACCCCACAAGACCTCTTTGGTAATCGCCTTTCTCAAGGCAAGGTGGAAATATTTAAAGGGATTAATCATATAGTTTGGGTGGAGAATGAGTTGCGACGTTAATAAAGAAAGAAGGAACCGTTCAGGTATAGCTGCACGGATTAGCACGGATAAATAACACAGGACAGAAGGCGGAAGTGTAGGGACAGGGCTTGTCCCTGTCCGTGCTTGTCCATGTCCGTTCCGTAGACGGACAACCACAA
>JBFMHI010000116.1 GCA_040753085.1 bacterium
ACCTGGATTTTGCCGAGGAGAGCATTACCTTCGTCAGAAACCAGATTCTCCTCCAGTCTTCCACGGCCATGCTGGCCCAGGCCAACGCCCTACCCCAGAATGTGCTGGCCTTGATCGGCTAAACAACGAGGTAGGGACGCGGCCTTAGCCGTGTCCCTCTTTGACCGGGCAAACAGAGGCAGGAAGCCGGGGCACGGTGTGCCGTGCCCCGACTTGGAGCGAGCCAATACACGAGAGCCGCTTAACTTAAAAAGGGAGAGCCGGAGGGGAGGCTCTCCCTTTTTTTGTATTGCCATAATCCTCTTCTTGGGGTATAATATCCCTATGAAATCCGCTCCTCTTAGAATCCTTACCTTTGCGGCGGCTACGGGTAATGCCCTGCCCTACCTGGCCAAAGATATGGCCGATGCCTTTATTCGTTTAGGGCAGGTGGTAGGATTATTTGACTTATCTTATCTGACCCATAAAAGAGAAAAAATAGGCCAGGTTCTATTTAGAGCCTGGCAGGGATTCAAGCCGGACTTAATCTTTACCCTCGATACTATCGGCCTGGTGCCAGAGCTTTTTGACCGGCTGAAGATTCCTGTCTGCTCCTGGTTTGTAGACAACCCCCTCTTTTCTTCCCACATCCTTCTTCCCTACAAGCCCAACTATCACCTCTTCATCTGGGACAGGGGTTATTTTAAAGACCTACAAGGCGCCGGTTACCATGATCTTCATTATCTCCCTCTGGCTACCAATCCGAATATATTTAAAAAACTAACGCTCAGTTCGTCTGAGCTTAAAAGGTATGGGGCTAACTTGAGCTTTGTGGGGGCATCGAGTTTTAGTGTCGGTTTTCGGGAGAAAAGAGAAAAGCTGTCAGCCGTTTTCTCAGAGGACGTGATGGAGGCTTTGATAGAAAGGCATGCGCGGGATCCGAGCAAACCCATTACCCATTACTTAGCCGAGCTAAAATGGGCCGACGATCCTCAGGCCCTGGCTCTTTTTAATAAGAAACACAGGGGTGAACTGACGGCCCTGGAATTTGAAAGTATGACCAGATACCGCCGGAAGGTCATCGAGACAGTGGCTGATTTCGGGGTAGACGTGTGGGGAGATGAAGGCTGGATAGAGGCGGCCTCGGATAAGATCCGCTACCGGGGCCGAATCGAGTATCATCAAGAAGCGCCCAAACTCTATAATGCGGCCGCCGTCAACCTGAATATAACCAAGTCTCAACTATTGACCACTATAAACCAGCGCCTCTTTGACGTCTCTGCCTGCGCTGCCTTTGTTTTAAGCGATTATCGAAGCGATCTGGTGGAGTTGTTTGAGCCTGGCCAGGAGGTAGTTTTCTACAGAACAATCGAGGAATTGCCTTCCTTAGTGGATTACTATCTAAGACATCCTGAAGAAAGGGAAAAGATAGCGGCCCGGGCCTGCCAAAGGGTCCTGGCCCAACATACCTTCATACACCGGGCTCAGGAGGTGCTCGCTAAGATGAGGGAAGTGATGTAATAGTTTCGAGTTTCGAGTTTCAAGCTGGGTGTCCTTTGTGTCCCTTATGTCCTTTATGTCCTTTATGTCCTTTATGTCCTTGGTTTGGTTGCGGCGGGAGGCCGCGCTATGAAGATCCTGGTCATTCAACTGGATACCGCTGGTGATGTCCTGAGGACTACCCCGGTAATAAGAGGCCTTAGAGAGAAATATCCGTCGGCTTATATAGGCTTCCTTCTGGAGGATCGATTTACCGATATCCTCATTCACCATCCTGATATAGATGAGATCTTTGTCATTCCTCATCTCTATCGTCAGGCCTTGGATGAGGGGCTTATTGAGCCGGGGGTCCTATTAGGGCGCGCCCCAGAATCAACGAGGCTCAACCCGTCTGAAAAGAAGATATTAGAGGACCTTTTCCATCTTCGGGAGAGATTAAAGGGAAGAACCTTCGATCTGGTAATTAATCTCCATCAGAGTCTGACCAGTGCTATCTTTACCGCTCTTAGTGGGGGGGCTCAGATAGTCGGTAATTCGCTGACTGAAGCGAATAGCCTGAGATATGAGGACCCCTGGCCGCCACGAAAGGCGTACCTGGAGACCAACCGGAACCAGATGAACCGGCTTGATCTCTACTTGCTGATGGCCGGGGTAAAGCCTTCCCAGAAGGTCCCCCAACTATATCTTGGCCAGGAGGCCAAAGATTTCATCAGTGATTGTCTTCAGGGCTATGGAGTGAATGAAAGCGATTTTGTGGCTGTTCTCCAGCCAGGCTCTGGCTGGGAGCGAAATGTCTGGCAGATAAAGCGATGGAATATAAAGAAAGTCGCCCGGATAGGCGATGAGATCCAGCAGCAGTTAGGGGCCCGGGTTATCCTTATCGGCGCCCCGTTAGAGCAAGCCAGGTCAGCCGCCGTGGCCCATCTGATGGAAGAGCCTCCCCTCGACCTGACCGGCCGGACAAGTCTTCAACAGTTGGGTGCCCTCATTGAAAGGGCCAATCTCTTTATCGGTCCGGATTCCGGGCCCACTCATATGGCCGTGGCCTTGAGCACGCCAACTATTGCTGTATTTGGCGGGATATCCCCTCTCCTTTACGCCCCGGTAGGCAAAAACTTCCTTATCCTTCAGGCAGAGCTTCCCTGTCGGCCTTTCTATGGCTGTCGGCAGCCTTGTGAGGAGACAAAATGCCTCCAGGCCATCCCGGCCGAAAGCCTCCCGGCCGCTTATCATCTTTTGAAGCTCTTGTGGCATCCCGAATTCAATAAGCTTAACGGTCTGCAAAGTGAGGCCACCCGTTTGGTGTCCAGATTCAGAGAGGCCGGGATAATGGTCTTTAGCCCCAGATTGAGAGAGACTTCTAACCGTAGCGCAGCAAAGCCGCAACCAAACCATTAGACAGAGGTCAGACCTCTGTCGTCGGTATCCCAAAGTCCGGCTGTTACCAACTCGTTGGCTGGGAATCGCTTGAGCTATTCCCATCACCAAAATCCCACAGATAGGAGATAACCTCGCCAGCCGAGGAGTCGGTAAAGCAGACCTTCAAGGGGGCACAACCCGAGGTCGAATCAGCCATAAAATCAGCTTCCACTTTAAGCGGATATATCTTGATGTAACCGGCTTTTGTTTCAGTATCTACCCCATTTGATCCACTTACCCTTAAGCTGATGGTATAATTACCACTCAAATAATGGTGCTTACATTAATCGTACCAGGGATGGCAGTATCTGTAAGTAAGACAGTTTGCCCTCCCCCGCTTTTCAGAAAATCTCCTTTCTCTACTGAAACAACTTCTACTGCTTCGGTATCATAGAAAAGATCGAAGTTTACCCCCCTGAGGTCTGAGGCTCCTTGCACAATCACATCGACTTCCAGATTACTTCCTACTGGCACAGTGATGTTAGACTGAATCCCGGCGGTCTCAACATCAAGGTCAGACATAATCAAAGCGCTGGCATTTCATTTGGACCTGCGTAAGTCGGGGTAGCCATCACCCCCCAAATTAGATAATAGGTAATAGGTAATAGGTAATAGGCAATAGCCAATAGCCAATAGGTAATAGGTAATAGTCCCTTTGGTCCCTTTGGTCCTTTTGGTCCTTTTGGTCCCTTTGGTCCCTTTGGTCCCTGCGGGAGGTCTGTTTGCCCACAAATCGACCTTGAAGAGGCAATGCTGTCAAATCTTATTTTACCACGATCATCTTCCTGGTGGAGACAAAAGAACCCGCGCGGAGTTGATAGAGATACACCCCGCTGGTTACTTCTTTTCCAGTTTCATCCTTACCGTCCCAGTAAGCGGCTGACTTAATCCCACCTTTAGCCGGGTAGTAACCGGCCTCCTTCTCTCCTAATTCCAGCGTCCTGATCAATTGACCGGAGAGACTGTAGATGTTGATGACCACATTGGCCCTGGTTGATAAGCTAAAGGGAATCCAGGTTTCAGGATTTAGGGGATTGGGATAATTCTGATGCAGAGAATTACGGGTCGGGATCAAATCCTTCAGGGTAATGACAGACTCCAGTGCTCCAGGAGTGAGATTGTACTGAATATTGTTATGATCAGCCACGATGACCTGAGAGAGCGAGACACCAGGAGTCTGGTAGACTTCTGGTGTCTTATTCACCTTAAAGACCACTCTGGCCAGCACCCCGCTGCCGTCTACACCCGGATCACGCCCCAGAAACGTCCCGGCCAGGTTTATCAAACCAGCCTGCCGGGTATCTACCTTGAAGAAAGACATGCCGCTAATCAAATCTCCCTTCTCGACTTCAGTCACCTCTAATTTCCGGCTGTCGAAACTCAGGTCAATGTTCACACCATGCATATCAGCAACCTGATTGGCCATTATCTTTACCTCTAATGTCTTTTCCCCGGTTACTGAGACGGTGGCATCAATTTTGGAAGTCGAGGCTAATTCTGCTTCAGGCCATCTCATTGGTGCGGGAGAAACCGGTTCACAAGAAATAAGGGTGTCCCACGGATCATCACAAGAAGTGTGCCAGACCATAGAAAAGTTGAAGAGATCTCGATAATCGACATAATCATCTGCCGGACAATCCATGGCAGGATTAAAGCAATCCTCTCCCACCCGGCAATGCCAGCTCATCGCCAGGCAAACTAAGTCGTCGTAGTTAATATAACAGTCCCTATTACAGTCAAACGGCATCCCTCTTTTTTCGATCCTTCCCATCTGAATGTCAGCCGAAATGGGGTTAAGTTCGTGATCAACCAGGATGACCTCTTCCAAAGTCAAATCAGCAGGAAGAAGGGCTGTCTCCGGTACAATAAAAGTGACAATAGCTATTGAGTCACTTCCACTTACCCCTAAGCCGGCCCCTAACAGCGCCGTAGATACATTCACTACCCCGGGACTAGTATCACTGAAGAAGGTCGTTTCTCCACCTGATGGCAGGAAGCTGCCCTCCTTAACCGAGACAAGGTCAAGTTTATCATCATCAAAGAGGAGATTGAAATTTACCCCATGCAGGTTGGTTACATTCTCCACTTCTACCGTTACTGTCACGGTTATTCCATCTAAGTAAACATAACTCACCGCTGGGGCTACCTTAACATATAGTAAAAGAAGAATCTTTGATATTTATGAAAAAATCTTTACTTACCCTCTGAGGAGTTGGAGAGCTTGAGTCAGTTACCTGGATAGCGAAGGTGAAAGTGTCCGGCGTAGTAGGTGTACCAGAAATCAGACCAGTTGAGCTATTCAAAGAGAGGCCATCTGGAAGATTACCTGAGATGATCGACCAGGTGTAAGGAGGTGTCCCACCAGCAGCGGTTAAAGTGTCTGAGTAAGATGCACCGACCTGACCATCAGGTAAACTGGTAGTAGTAATAGTTAAGGTAGTTAGAGGCAGGATATATCCTGCCGATAGAGTATAATTAGGACTATTGGCCTGGCCAATAGCTCCCTGTCCACTGGCATCTAACAATTCGTAATTAGTCGAATTCGCAATTATACCTCCCTGATCTACCACTTCCCAGGAGATACCATCCGCCAAAGAAGTGGTAGCGAACACAAATAAAAACATCGTTAAAGCTAACAAAAATCTGACCTTTTTATTACTTTCACCTCTACTTTGTTGTAATTTAAAGACAGTTATTTCCCTCCTTATTATAGTTTTCTATCCCTTCCCTCCATAGCGCTCAGATAAATTGAGCCACTCATTTTTCATTTTTTTCTTTTCCAAGTAGTATATTATCTTTTAGATTTCTATAGCTACACTCACCACTTACGACTTACTGCATATTTACTTTATAATTTTTGCAACTTATATTTACTAAATCCTTACTCCTTCAAAATCAAAGACTTAACCTGTCTCCCAAAAAGTTCATACGTATGAACTTTTTATTGTTAGTGGCTCAATTTATCTGAGCATACCCGGCTCAATTTAAGTGAGCGCTATAGCCTTCCTTCTTTTCTTTGGAAGGATATTACAAAACCATACTCTAACGCTTCACATCCCTTATCAGGTAATTTTCGGCATTCCCCTTTTCCTCCTTGTCCAGATGCCGACATTGCTTTGTATTGAACCTGTGACAGACTTTCATTATTGGGGAACAAGAATATAATTTGCTGAGCCATCATACCAAGTTCCATTAGGACGACTATTGCTAAACTTATACTTATACCTTGCTGTAATTCCCCAAGCGGTGGAAGAACTCTCGCTTGCATAACATTCAATCCTTAGAAGGGCGTTATCATTCTCAGAATTAGTTTCTTCGTGTCCCATCAATCTTGGAGAAACAAAAATATTCCAGTCATTTGTTGTTCCCCATGGAACTTCAACAGTTCCAGCATGGTTCACACTCCCCGCCACTGAAAATGACTGTCCCTTTCTAAGTATCCTTCCATTTACATCCAATCTATCTTTTGGCGCCATCGTCCCAATACCGACGTCGCCGGTATCATTCACATTCACCACCCCACCACCTAAATTATCCGCAGTAAAGGCATACCCGACACTTACCAACTGATGTCTTGGGATCATCTCCGGGTCATTCTCCACTTTTATCCCTAAAAACCGGCTATCTTCATTAAAGACCGAACCTTGAATAGGAGTGACACTGCCCAGAAGGACGTTGAACAATCCATTAGTAACCTGGACAGTCTGAGTTTCTTGCCAGAGGAGACTCCCTTCAGTCGCGGCATCATAGATAGCGAAGGTAATACTTCTCGTGCCTGTTACAGGCTCACTCTCAGAGCTACCCAATCTTCCCTGATAATTAATCAACTGTGGTACGGCATAACCTAAAGATGCGCCTAATAACAAACAGACTACGGCTAATGTTAATCCTAAAACATCTTTCCTTCTCATTGTCCTCATTGTCCTCATTGTGAAAAACCTCCTTTAAAAATTTCCGGCTAAATTCAACCATTTTTCCCACCAGGGATGAGAGAGGGCTCGTTTTTTCTCTTAACCCCCAGTTTTTGTAGAGCCAGATACTCCAGCTCTTGTTATTTGCCCAAATAAATTTGGGACACGCTACCTCACATCTGTAAGGCTGCCTTACATTATCTCATAGGCATCACCCTCCTTTCTTTTAAATCTTTTTTATTCCGCCTTCTTCTTCCAGGCCAGCAATTTCCACATGTCTTCTGAACTTTCTTTGGTTATTTGCTGAAACCCCAACTCTTCCATTATGGAAAAATAATTAGATTTATTTATAGCATCTAAGTGAAGAGGACATTCCTCGTTTTCTTCCTCTCCCATTTTGATTAATAAAATTCCATCGCCTTTTAAATGTTTAGAAAGAAGCCTTAAGGTATCTATAGGGTTAGGAATATGCTCTAAGACATCAGTACAGAGAATAACATCATAAGTTTCTGACAAAGAAAATTTATCATTTAACTCAACAAACTTTGTAAGTAGTCCTTTCTTTTGATATCTCCACTTAACAAAATTAAAAGTTCTTCCTGGAACATCGGCATTGGTAACTTCAAAACCATGTTTAATCAGTTCTATTCCCAAATGCCCTACCCCACATCCATAATCAAGTACTTTCTTCCCCTGACAATACCTTAGTATCTCAGACAACCATTCCAATCTACTTCCAGGATAGTAACCACATCTTCTCATTAATTGATATATGTATATATCAGTTTTAGAATACCAATCTTTTATTTCTTTATCTGTTTTTGGTAAATTTTCCTCCCAGCTATCGACTGCATTCTTTGCTGACTCTTTTATCTTTTTAGAAACTATTTTAATATTTTCTCCTGTATATTGACTAATTTCTCTTAATGCCTTAAATTTATAATATTGATTAACTATCCAATATTTAAACTTAATTAATAAAAATAATGTTAATTTAAATCTATTCAAATAATTATTAGTTTCTTTCTTCCAAAATTGAGCAATCCATCTTGCCTTGCTAAATAAAGCAATTATCTCTACCCATAAATAAGTGGGACCCCATTCAGTACTATGGTTATAACAAATTACCGTCATATCCAGTCTTAAGTTTCTGATGTATTTCCAGGTTTTTTTTCCTAACCACAAAGGATGGAGTTTCTTTTTATCTGGATAAGAAATTATTTCACATTCTTTAAATTCTTCTTTGAATTTATTAGAAGCTAATAAATAAAGCTTTGCTTTAGGATAAATATTTCTTAATTTACTTATGGCATTTTTTATTTGCGTATTACGTGCTGATTTTATTATAAGAATTGCTTTTACTTTATTAATAGGGATTTTGATATTAGGGCAATTTGGAAGAAGTATCATAGAAATGTTCCTCAGATATTTTTTTAGGCGATGAACAAGGCCGTTTTACTTTGGAAATCTCTGCCGATAGATTTTATATGCCTTAACTGCATCTTCATAGAAACCAAGTTTAACACATTTATCTCCTAATATCTTATAGACAGGCCAGGCCTTAGACGAATCTATCTCTTCCACCTTTTTAAGATGAGGGAAGATAGCTGAGATTTCTCCCTCGGATAGATAAAGTTCTATTAACGTGAATATGAAAACTCAATTTCACCAGAACTCCCTGTAACCCAATATGTTGTGCATCGTTGGACGCTTCTCTGAAATCGCTAAATCTTGACGAAGAGAGCTTACCACAGTAAGTTTAAAT
>JBFMHI010000117.1 GCA_040753085.1 bacterium
TGGGAGGGGTTAGGGGAGGGTGGTAGCTCTTTTTCTAAGGTTTTTAGCAAGAGTAATAATATTGCCCGCCCATTTCACCCTCACCCTATCCCTCTCCCATCAAGGGAGAGGGAATTTTGCTTTGTCTACCAACTAACTGCTTAACTTAGTTTTGAGTAGTTACGTTTCGTAATCGCCCATCCCCAACTAATCGTAACTACTCAGCCACTCTGCCCGATTCCTGGGGTTTAGAGATAGGCTCTAAATCCAAGACAGGCTCATTCCTTAGCTCCTTTAGATACGACCACCTTGGCTGGCCGCAGCACCTTATCGTTTAACTGATAGCCGCTAATTAGCTCTTCAGTTATATGCTCTTCCGGGTGTTCCTCGCTTTCCATGTGAAGCATAGCCTCATGTTTGGTGGGATCAAATTTCTGGCCCACTACCTCCATTCGGCTCAACCCCCTTTTGGCCAGAACATCATCCCATTGTTTTTTGATCAATTTCATCCCCTCTAACAGACCCTCCGAGTTATCTTCCCCATGATTTATGGCCCGCTCAAAATTGTCCATAACCGGCAACAGCTCCAAAATTAATCCTTCATTAGCCAACTTGAGAAATTGCTCTTTCTCGCGAATCATCCGCTTTTTGAAGTTTTCAAATTCAGCCTTCAGCCTCTTCAGATGGTCCAGGTAATCGTCAGCCAGATGGGCCTTGGTCTTTAACTCCTCAAGTTCCTTTACGCTTACAGTTTCGAGTTCTTCTTTTGGGGGTGTCTTCTCTTCTGAAGGTAGCTCTTCGGCTCTCTCGGCTTTTATTTCGCTCATCTTTTTCTTCTTCATATCTCTCCCTCCGTTAACATCGTAGTTGCCATTTTAGAGACAAAATCTACTACGGGCACTACTCGTTCGTATCTCATCCTGGTAGGACCAATTATTCCCAGTGTCCCTACTGTCTCCTGTTTATTCCGGTAAGTGGCCATAACCAGACTGCAGTTTTGGATGTCCGGACAAAGATTTTCTTGGCCAATAGAAACCCACGGCCCCTCTTGATTCTGGTGTCGATTAATGATCTCTGCCAAAATTTGCCTTTCCTCCAGGGTCTTAAGCAGCTTGCCTAATCTACGGCCATCAAAAAACTCTGGTTCTCTGGAGATCATATATACTCCTTCCAGGGATATCTCCTCATCAAGTATCCCCTCAATCATAGAAAGAAGATGTGTTAGAATATCTTCCACCTCTTTATCCAGAGGCCACCGATCCTCAAGCCAGGCTAAGACCTCTCTCAAGTTATGCCCACCCAACTCCCTGTTAAGGTCATCAGTTAATTCTTTTAAAAAATCGTGGGCAATCTCACGCTTCAGAAGGACGACCTGATCCTTAGTTAGCCCTGTACTCATTACCAGCAGGATGACCAGCCTTCGTTTGTCTAATTTAAGAAATTCTATATGTCTTAGGGAGCTTTTATCCCAAATAGTTAAGGTAATAGCCGGATAGTGAACCAGATCAGCTAAAAGGAAGGGTATAATCTGCCTCATATCCCTCTTTTGGGTGCTTATCCTCCGATATTTCTCTTTAATAAGTTCTTGTTCTTCTGGGGTTAAATGTTTAGCCTCCATCAAGCTATCGACATATAATCTATATCCCCTGTCAGTTGGGATCCGGCCGGCCGAGGTATGGGGATGCCCGAGATAGCCGGCTTGTTCCAGTTCAGAGAAGATGTGTCGAATCGTGGCGCTGGAAAGGCGGAAATAAGGGGCAATGGTTTTTGAACTAACCGGCTTCGCCGTAGCCGCAAACTTCTGAATAACCGCCTCAAGAATCTTTTTGTTTCTTTCAAGCAGGAGAGAACTATCCATTGATCGCCTGTATCTTCTCAATATTTGGGGGGCTTTTGCCAGAACCGGGTCTGTGTCCCCAGGAAAAAGAGCCGCCTCATAACAAACCACGGACACGAATTAGGCTCTACCCCAATTTATTGAGACGATACCTCCTGTCTACGATACGATTATTAGCACTCTTAATATAAGAGTGCTAAGCGAAGACAGCATACCATTCATTTCTAAATTTGTCAAGGACTTTTTCGATATGTCATTTAAAAATTAAAAAATTAAAGAATTAAAAGTAGACACTTTTAATTCTTAAATGACAAAAGATAAAAGATTCCTTGACAATAGCCTCACGAGGGTATATAATAATGAAGAAGAAGGGAGGATACATCTTATGATAATTACATTAAATGGCAAGATTGAAAAACAGGCTATAAAATTACCTGAATGGGTTCGAATTCCTGATGGGATAGAGGTAAAAGTAATGATTGAAAAAGAGATGACCAAAGAGGAAAAGAGGCGTTTTGCAGAAAGTCTCTGCGGTGCATGGTCTAACGACTCATCTATAGATTCTATTTTTGAAGAGATAGAAAGAGAAAGGCATAAATATCCAGGTAGGGAGGTCAATCTTAATGTTTTTGCTTGATACAAACATTGTTATTGCTTTTCTAAAAGGAGAGCCAATTATTTCAGAAAAAGTTCTCTCTCAGATTGACCATGTGGCCTTGAGTTCTCTGGTAGTAGCAGAATTGGATTATGGAGCAAAAGCATCGCAGAACTCTATAAAGAATCTTGAAAAACTTTACAGTTTTATAAGCCTTACGGAAGTAATTGTTTTTGACCTTGAATGTGCTAAGACATTTGGAACTATAAAAAGTAAACTGCGGGTATTTGGCAAACCAACAGGTGAGGTAGATGCCCTTCTCGCTGTTACAGCGATAGCTCATAATGCCGCGCTTGTTACCAAAAACAGGAAACATTTTGAAAATATTGAAGGATTGAAATTAGAAGTATGGTAATCGTTCAGGCAGTGTAAATAAGGGAAGAGGGGAAAAAGAAGATAGGGGTTCGCTTTTGAGTTTAACTAACATGTTCCAAAAATTGCTTGACATTCAAGGATAAGGAGGTTATAATAACTCCGGCCTTGTTCATCGCGCCGATTACCGATTGGAAGTAACTACTCAAAACTAAGTTAAGCAGTTAGTTGGGAGACAAAGCAAAATTCCCTCTCCCTTGATGGGAGAGGGATAGGGTGAGGGTGAAATTGGCGGGGGCAATATTATTACTCTTGTTATTTCACCCTCCCCTAACCCCTCCCATCAAGGGAGGGGAAGCTCTTATGCCGAGGCTGTCGGTAGAAAAGGAGATGAAACTTAACCTATAGCACTATAATCTGTAATGAGCTTACTTTTTTAACTTGATTTTGAGTAGATACGATTGGAGGTATTAAATGGCATCAAAAACAATTGTCGTTATTGGGATGGGATACGTAGGTATCCCCTGCGCTGCCCTCCTGGCGGACGTAGAGGGATTTAATGTTATTGGGGTCCAGAGACGTTCCAAACGTTCAGGTTGGAAAATAGACGCCTTAAACAGCGGTAAGAACCCTTTTGAGGGAGATGAGCCTGGATTAGCTGAATTAATTGAACGGGTGG
Organism: bacterium; assembly: GCA_040753085.1. Taxonomy (NCBI): domain Bacteria; species bacterium. The sequence goes on from JBFMHI010000117.1 coordinate 3,463, forward strand.
TCCTCGAGAAAAAGAGTTTTAGAGCCACTGATGACATTAGTGTCTGTAAGGAGGCGGATGTTATTCTTATTGATGTGCAAACACCCACCGATGAGAACCGAATACCCCAGTATCTCTCACTTCGGGAAGTAAGTATGAATGCCGGGAAATATCTTTCACCCAGCACCCTGATTGTTATTGAATCTACGGTTGCCCCTGGAACGACCCAACATATTGTTCAACCTCTCTTAGAAGAAAACTCTGGGCTTAAGGCCGGCCAGGATTTTCATCTGGCCTTTTCTTATGAAAGGGTTATGCCGGGTAAACTTCTGGAATTTCTGATCAACTTTCCCCGGGTAGTAGGCGGCATAGATGAAAAGAGCACTGAGATGGCGGCTGAATTATATCGTCACATTGTCAAGGCCGGGGTAACGACTACCGATTGCCTTACGGCTGAAGTAGCTAAAACGGTTGAGAATGCTTATCGGGATGTTAATATTGCCTTTGCTAATGAAATGGCCTTGGTGTGTGAAAGTATGGGAGTTAATGTTTATCAGGTCCGTGAATTACTTAACGCCAGACACGATCGTCATATGCATATACCAGGGGCCGGGGTGGGCGGACATTGCCTGCCTAAGGATACCTGGCTCCTGAGGTTTGGACTAAAGGAGTATGGGATAAAAGACGTAGACACGGACATTATTGCCCTGGCCAGACAAATCAACGACTTTATGCCTCTCCATATGGCTTCGTTGATAGAAAATGCCTTTGTGGTAGAGGAGGCCAAATCGCTTTCTGAAGCCCGGGTGGCTGTCCTGGGCATAGCTTACCTGGAGGACTCTGATGATACCCGAAATACGCCGACACTACCTCTAATCAGAGAACTTGAGAAAAAGGGGGCTCAGGTTATCGCCCATGATCCCTATGTTCGGGAGGCAGACTTTGAGGAAGGGATAGAGATGACCAGAGATTTGGATGAGGCCCTCAAGGGCGCTGACTGTGCGGCCATTGTCACGAAGCACAGTGACTATTTTAAGTTAGACCTTCGCCGGGCAAAAGAATTGATGAGAACTCCCATTATAGTTGATGGCCGGAATGTTTTTGACCGGAAGACATGTGTGGAAGCAGGTTTTGCCTACCGTGGAATTGGGAAGGGATAAATAGAGTTCTGATTACACTTCCCGGCGCCCCTCCAGGGCCTTGGCTAGGGTAACCTCATCCGCATACTCCAGGTCTCCACCCACCGGTAGACCGTGGGCCAGGCGAGTGATCTTTATCCCCAGCGGTTTAATTAACTTGGTTAGATAAAGAGCGGTGGTTTCACCTTCCACATTGAGGTTGGTAGCCAGGATGACTTCCTGACAGGGGGAGGCATTCTGAAGCCGAGCTATAAGTTCGGTAATGCGCAGGTCATCCGGGGAGATCCCCTCCAAAGGAGAGACCGCCCCGCCCAAGGCATGATAAATCCCCTTGAAATTACCCGCCCTTTCTATGGCCAGGATGTCGGATGACTGTTCCACCACACATATCCGGCTTCTGTCTCTGGTTTCATCCTGGCAGAGGAGACAAAATTCTTGCTCGGCAAAGCCGCCGCAAAGTCGGCAGGGATGAATCTTTTCCTTGACTTCAAGAAGGGCCTGAGCTAACTTGCCCACTTCCTCTTTAGAAGTATTCAGGATATGGAAGGCCAGGCGATGAGCCGTCTTGACACCCACCGTTGGCAGCTTGGAAAGTTCATTGACCAGCTTAGCCAGAGATGAGGGAAGAAGTGTGGCTCTTGGCATAAAATCATCAGGTAACTACTCAGCCGGACAAAAAGAGGAACACAGATTACACCGCTTATACAAGATTTCACAGATTTTCAGGAATTATTTTAATCCGGGCCATCAGGAAAAAATCTATGTAATCTGTGTTCCAAATGAGGGTTGAGTAGATACATCATCGAAAGGCAGAATACAGAGATCAGCGGTTAGAAAAATCCGCCCTCTGCCATCCGCCATTTACTTAACCGCCTCCTTTAAGGCCTTACCCGGCTTAAAGGTAGCCACTTTCTTAGCCTCAATAGGGACCTCTTCCCCAGAGCGTGGGTTGCGACCCATCCGACCCTTTCTATCCTTAACCTTAAAGATGCCAAAATCCCTCAATTCGACTTTCTCGCCGTCGGCCAGGGCCCCCCTGATCCCCTTAAGAACCCCTTCCACCACCCTTTTAATCTGGCTTTGGGTCAAGCCTACCTCCTCAGCGATCTGGACTACTAAGTCCCGCTTTGTCATGGCACTACCTCCTTTTATCAATATATCAATGTAACTACTCAGGTAAATAGACTGAAGACTGAAGGCTGAAGGTGGAAGGCTTTTAGGGACAAGTGTGGTGAGTAGATGATTGAACTTCAGCCTTCAGCCTATCTACCTGAGTAGTTACAATTATTACCAGTATTTACACCCAGAGGTTCCTATCCAGACTGCGATATTGAATAGCCTCTGAGATATGATGCGCCAGTATATCTTTTTCTCCTTCTAAATCAGCAATGGTTCGGGCTACTTTCAAAATACGGTCATAAGCCCGGGCTGAAAATCCTAATTTATCAATCGCTTCCCTGAGCAATGATCTACTTTCCTGATTAAGAGAGGTATATCTTTTCAACTCCTTTGTCCCCATCTGAGCATTACAGTGAAGCTTTTCATCCTTAGCATAGCGCTGGGCTTGCAAATACCTGGCCCCATTCACTCGTCGTCTGATATCCTCCGAATCCTCTCCAGAGGCATCCGCTTCTAATTCCGTATATTTAGGCCGGGGCACCTCTACCTGGATATCGATTCGATCCAGGAGCGGACCCGATATTCGGGCCAGATATCTCTGAATTTGAAGGGGCGAACAACTACAGGCCTTATCAGGATCAGTTAAATACCCGCAGGGACAGGGATTCATAGCCGCTACCAGCATAAATCGGGCCGGAAAGGAGAGAGAGCTGCCTGCCCGGGCAATGTTTACTACGCCATCTTCCAGCGGCTGCCTTAGAACCTCAAGAACACTCCGGGGAAATTCAGGAAGCTCATCCAGAAATAGAACCCCGTTATGAGCCAAACTCACTTCCCCCGGTTGAGGAATATGGCCTCCCCCAATCAGGCCGGCATAAGAAACAGTATGGTGAGGAGACCGAAAAGGGCGTCGGCTTAACAAAGAGACATGCGGGGCTAAAAGTCCTTTGATTGAATGAATCTTGGTGGTTTCAATGGCTTCGTCTAAGGTCGTATCAGGCAGAATGCCCGGCAATCTCCTGGCCAGCATAGTCTTACCAGAACCGGGCGGCCCGATCATAAGAACATTATGTCCCCCGGCAGCCGCTATTTCCAGGGCCCTCTTTACATGGTGTTGTCCTTTCACCTCCCTGAAATCCGCTTCATAAACGGAAGTCTGTTTAAATATCTCTTTAAGATCAACTTTAGCCGGGGCGATCGTTTCTTCCGCATTCAAAAATCGAACCGTTTCGTAAAGCGTCCTGACCGGATAGACCGCTAAATCCTCTACTACGGCGGCTTCATCCGCATTTTCAGAAGGGATGATCATTCCCTCTTTTTTTATTCCGGAGGTAGCCACGGCCATCGAAAGACTCCCTTTAATGGGCTTTATCCTCCCATCAAGAGACAGCTCCCCACCAATAACGTAACGCTCTAAGGCCTCCTGCCTTACTTGCCCGGCCGCCGCCAGAATACCCAGGGCAATCGGTAGATCAAAGGCAGCCCCTTCTTTCCTGACATCAGCCGGGGCCAGATTAACCGTTACCCTCTTGGGAGGAAATTCAAATTGTGAGTTCTTAATGGCGGCTGTTACCCGCTCTCGACTCTCCTTAACAGCCGTGTCCGGTAGTCCGACCAGATTAAAAACCGGCAGACCAGGCGAGAGGTCCACCTCTACCCTGACCAGATAGGCATTAACACCCAGACAGGCGCTGGAATCAAGGGTGGCTAACATTTGACTCTATCCTTCCCTTCCTGTTTGGCCTGATAGAGTGCCCTTTCCGCTCCTTCGATAAGGGAGGTTTGAATCTCTAAGTAAAGCTGCCCTACCTCATCTTTTTTCTTCCCCTTAATCAATTGTTTTAATTTTTCAGTAAAGGGTTCTTCTTTCGTGGATGGTTCATAACCGGCCACACCGGCGCTTATGCTGATCTTACCCGGCGGCTGGGAGACAAAAGGATGTTCCTTAACCATAAATCTTATTCGCTCAGCTACATTCACGCCGTTCATCAGGGCCGTTACCGGAAGGACACAGGCAAATACCTCCCCTCCGTAACGAAAGACCATGTCTACTTCTCTTAGACAATCCTTAATAAGAGAAGCCATCTCCACCAGGAGTTTATCACCCTCCTGATAGCTATGTTCCTCATTATACTTATTAAAGTCATCGATGTCAAGCATAATTAATGATAAAGGATAATGATATCGAAGGGTTTCTCTAACTTCATAAGCCAGATATATTTGGAAAAACCCGTAGTTGTAAAGGCCGGTCAGCTTGTCAGTGATCTCAGCCTCCCGAATTTTCCTTTTCAGGTCTTCTACTTTTTTTAGGTGTTCATCTTCCGCTTTTCTGGCTCTCTGTTGATAGGTAGAAATCAGGTCAAGGCTAATTGAGTTAATACAGGCATCGATCTTTTTAATGGCATCAAAGAGATGGATGGTTTTCTGGCCGTATTCCTCAAGTATGATGGGCATAAGGGTTGTTTTAAAGGCGCTCAGAATCTTTTCACTCTCGGCCAGATCAACCTCAGAAAGTTCTTTCTGTGGCGCTATTTTTTCTTTAATTAGGGTATCAATCCCACGCCTATCACCATTAGAGGCCATCTGACCTATGCCTTGAATAAGAGACCGGCACTCCTGTTCCAATTCGGTCTTAGGTTTTTTTATACCCTCCCCTAATATGAGCCCCTCAATCCAGGCGCTAAGTATTTCTTCCTCCTTCTGGAAAAGCAGATCAGAAAGCATAATGACTACCTCCGATGAGTAAATAGTGAATAGATTATTACTGTCTACTAACGGCGCGGCGGCTGAGCCGTGCGAGCGGAGGCGAGCTTGCTCGCCGATGCGAGCATCGGCTCCAGCCGCTTGTTCGGCCGCCGCGAGCGTAGCGAGC
>JBFMHI010000118.1 GCA_040753085.1 bacterium
TTCTGCCTCGGCTTTTTCCTCTGCTTTTTCCTCGGCTTTTTCCGCTGCTTCTGCCTTCTCTGCTTTTGCTTTCGGCTCTTCTTCTTCCCCTTCTTCCTTTGATTTAGCTTTAGCTTTTACGGCGGTGGAGATTTTGGAGGCCATACTTTGCTCAAATATCTCTCCCAGGGTAACTCCCCCTTCTCCCTGGTTCTTCAGGTAGCTCCTTATTTCCTGTTTTTGGTAGAGTTTATCTGCTTCCTTGAGGCTGAGAATCATTCGTCGTTCAGAGGGTTTGATCTCTATAACTTTGACCTTGACCTTTTGTCCCACTGAGACCACCTCAGAAGGAGAGCTAATCTTTTTATCGGAAAGTTCTCTTAAGGGGACAAGTCCTTCTATGCCGTCCATTAAGTGGACAAAGACATAAGACTTGACCACCTTTATTACCTTTCCTTCAATAATATTACCTATCTTAAACTTTTCTTCCACCTCTAACCAAGGATCAAGTTTGGCCTGCTTTAGAGAGAGGGATATTCGTTCCTGGTCTTTATCTATCCGTAATACCATTACTTCCACTTCATCTCCCACCCTAATTATCTCTGATGGATGCTTTATCCAGCTCCAGGACATCTCTGAGAGATGAACAAGGCCGTCTATCCCGCCCAAATCTATGAAAACTCCGAAGTTAGTTATCCGGGCCACCTTGCCCTTACGGATCTGCCCTTCATAGAGATCATTCAAGATGGCCGCCTTAAGGGACTGTTCTTCCTCTTCTAAAACCTTTTTCTGAGATAAAACCACCTTGCGGCGTGAGCGATCAATTTCCAGGACCCTCAATCTGAGCGCTTCTCCAATGTATCGGTCCAGATCCCTTATGGGCCGTCTCTCTATATGAGAGGCCGGCACAAAACCTCTGAAACCGAGATCGACCAGCAGCCCACCTCTTACCTTTTCTACGACGGTGGCTTTAATCACCGCCTGGTCATCATAGGCCTTTTGAACCTTGAGCCAGGTTTGCTCGAGATCGGCCCTCTTTTTAGAGAGAAGAAGATTACCCTCCTTATCATCCGCCTGGATAACAAAGACATCAATCCGGTCACCCACCTTGATAACCTCATCAGGAGAAGAGAACTCCTTATGGCTTAATTCTGCCCGAGGAATAATACCTTCTGATTTCCGCCCTACATCAACCAACACACTATCTGCATCTATCCGAACTACTGTTCCGGAAAGGATCTGTCCTTTGGTTAAGCTTTTGATGGTTTCTTCATAAACGCTCCAGTCGTGCTTTTCCTCTGGCGCTTCTTCTACGACAGGTTTAGCGACCTCTTCTTCCAGCTCTACCTTTGGTAATACTTCTTCCTCAATCCCTGTCAATTCTTGACCGGCCATCTCATCCAATAACCTGACCGGCAGGCCCTCTTCTACTATTTTTTCCTTTTCTCGTTGCTGATACTGAACTTCGCTTAGTTCTTGACCTAAAAACTCATCCTCATTAAGTAATCCTTTTAAATTATTCATTCTAACTAACACCCCTGTTTAATGTTCAATTATCAATTAATAATTAGGCGATGTTCATCATTTCGGCTATTTATCGAATTGCGAATCTCGAATTGCGAATCGCAAATCTATTTTTTAATTCGCAATTCGCAATCCGCGATTCGCGATTAATCCGTAAATGGCCGAAACAATGAACAAGGCCAATAATTAATAATTGTTAATTGTTAATTTAGCGGATTTGACCGTATTGGCCAAAAGCATAGTGATGGTCATTGGTCCCACACCACCTGGAACCGGAGTAATGGCTCCGGCGATTTTACTTACTTCATCAAAATCAACATCACCTACCAATCCCTCAGGAGTCCGATTAATCCCTACATCGATAACGGCCGCTCCAGGTTTAACCATATCAGACGTGACAAATTTGGGCCGGCCAATAGCCGCTATTACCACATCAGCCTCCCTAACCACCGCCGGCAGATCCTTCGTTCGTGAATGACAGATAGTCACGGTGGCATTCTTGGACAAAAGCAGTAGGGCAACCGGTTTGCCGACAATATTACTTCTCCCGATTACTACTGCCTTAGCTCCTTTTAGTTCGATATTACTCCGGTCAAGAAGCTCAATGATCCCTGCCGGCGTACAGGGAAGGAAGAGCTTTTGAGTTTTCATATCCTCAAAATCTTTCACCGTTACCATCCGGCCGATATTGACAGGATGGAATCCATCAACATCCTTAGCCGGAGAGATGGCATTCAAAACCCGGGATTCATCTATTTGCCCGGGAAGCGGCAACTGGGTCAAAATACCGTGGATCTTCGGATCATTATTTAGGTCTTCGATCAGTTCCAGTAATTCTTCCCCAGAGGTATTTTCAGGTAAGGTATGCTGTTTGGAATAAATACCCACCTTCTCACAGGCCGTAGTCTTATTCCGAACGTATACCTGAGAAGCCGGGTTCTCCCCCACTAATATAGTGGCCAGCCCGGGTCTAATTCCGGATTGAGTCAGTTCAGCTATCTCTTGAGTTAGCTCCTGTTGAATCTGCTGGGAGATAGCTTTGCCATCAATGATCTTAGCTGACATCTATTCACCTCCTTTCGATTTCGGATTTCGAATTTTTTCCCCCAGCCGCCACCAGTTCCTTCGCGTGCCCCCAAATAGAATGTAACTATTCAGGCAGATAGGCTGAAGACTGAAGGCTGAATAGTTACGTTTTATTTTGGTTACCCTCAATTCATTCCGCAATCTACATTCCACCATCAAAGAATATTTCCCAGCACCTCCTCCATCGTCTCAACTGCCTTACTCTGGGCAGGAAGTAAGCGCATTGGCCTTCCCGTCAAATCATAATCGAAGATCATTTCATCCTGGGGGATAAGCCCGGCGATCTCCACCCCTTGTTTCTCTACCCGGGAAAAAAACTCTGCCGGCAGGTCTCCATTCACTCGATTAATAAGCACTGCCTCCTTTCTAACATCAAGTTTAAGTTCGACAATAAGATCTTTTATCCGCCCAATGGTCATTACCCCTCTTACCGAGGGATCGGATACGATAAAGAGTAGGTCGACATGCTGGGTTGTCCGCCGGGAGAGATGTTCCATCCCGGCTTCAGAATCGATCACCACATATCGATAATTTTCAGAGATAAGGTCAATATATTTCCGGAGGATATGATTGGCGTAGCAGTAACAACCAGGTCCTTCAGGCCTGCCCATCACCAGGAGATCAAAGCCTTCAGCTTCCGTAACCGCTTCCTGGATCCGCAGCTCGATATAATTTTCCTTGTTCATACCAGGGGGAATCTGATCTATTTTCCCCATGACTTCTTCCCGGATAATGCCGACCGGTTTTCCGGCCTCTATGCCTAAGACCTGATTGAGGTTGGCATTGGGGTCGGCATCAACAGCCAAAATGGGACGGCGCCCTTTTTCCAATAAATACCGAATAATAAGGCCGGAAATAGTCGTCTTACCTGTGCCGCCTTTACCTGCTACTGCAATCGTGAAAGCCATAGTGTTTCTATTCTATCATAATTTTTAAAGAATGCAACTAAAAATTTTGGCCTATGGGCTCGTTAACCTAAAGGGACCTAAGGGACCTAAGGGACCTAAGGGACCTAAGGGACCAAAGGGACCTAAGGGACCTAAGGGACCAAAGGGGCTATTGGCTATTGGCTATTGCCTCTTGGCTTGGTCCTTTTGGTCCTTTTAGTCCCTTTGGTCCTTTTAGTCCTTTTGGTCCTTTTAGTCCCTTTGGTCCTTTTAGTCCCTTTGGTCCTTTTAGTCCTCTTAGCTATTGGCTCTTGGCTATTGGCTCTTGGCTAACCTCCGGGCCAACCGGGCCGTAGTTTGAGGGAAACGGGTCTCATCCGTATGGGGTAGAAACAGGGCCGAGATATATTCATCCATAAATCCAGGGTGGTCTGAAAGCTCCACATTGGTCATCATCCGGGCGATTTGGTTTGATTGCTTATAACTGTCTCTACAGTAAGCCGCCATTGAAGCGCCCAGAAGGGATCCATTGCCGATAAAGAAGATCTTTTCCACCGGTACCTCAGGCAATAAACCTATCGTTACGGCCCGATGGACTTCTACGTGATAACCAAGATTCCCGGCGATAATGATTCGATCCAGGGCTTCAACTCCAAGCCCCACCGCCTCTAAAAGGACGGAAATGCCCCCATAAATAGCCCCTTTAGCCCGAATAAGATTGTCAATATCGGCCTCGGTAATAACGATATCCTGACCAATAGCTGTTTCATCCGCCCAGGCTAAGACATATTCGGTTGTTCGATTATATTTACGAATCCTGGGACTTTCCAAGTCAGGGTTGAATTTCCCTCGCTGATTAATTACCCCTGTTTCCAATAGTTCAGCCACAATATCCATTAAGCCGGTGCCGCAGATTCCTTTGGGCGGCTTATGTCCGAAGGTAAGGAGAACAGGCTCCAGGCTTTGATCATCAATCTTAATCTGCTCAATCGCCCCTAAATCAGCCCGCATGCCGTGTTTTATTCCACCCCCTTCAAAGGCAGGACCGGCGGAACAAGAGGCGGTCATTAACCAGTCCTGGTTACCCAGAACCACTTCCCCGTTAGTCCCTAAATCAACGTAAAGGGTAAGGGCTTCTTCCTTAAATATTCCGGTGCCCAGGATGCCGGCGGTTATATCTCCTCCCACATAACTCGACACAGAGGGAAGAAAATAGGCTTGAGCGCCAGGAGAAAGATCAAGATTAACTTCAGAGGCGGCAATAGCGGGAAGAAGAGTTGCCGTCGGGACATAAGGGGTCTCCCTGATATATTTAGGGTCTATCCCCAGAAGGAGGTGAATCATGGTGGTATTGCCGGCGATCATTAGATAAGAAATGGCCTCTGTTTTTACCTTAGATTCGGCCACAAGTCGATGGATAATGCCATTGATGGTTTTAACCACCAGGTCCTGAAGTTTTTTTAGTCCGTCTCCCCGTTGAGAAAAAACAATACGACTGATAATATCTTCTCCACAAGCAATCTGGGCATTATAATCAGAGGCCTGAGCCGCCATCCTGCCGGAGGCAAGGTCGATCAGTTGACCATAAATAGAGGTCGTTCCCACGTCTACAGCCACACAGAGGTGCCGGCCTCGTGTATCTCCCGGTTCAATATTAATTATCCTGACCGGCTGAGAAGTTCTGAGCAAGGTGAGGGTAACTTTAAACTCGTTTTTCCGAAGGATTCCGGCTAAGCTCTGAAGAAGGGATAGGTCCGGGTGAAATTCTTCTATTCCCTGAGTAAGGCGCAAGGCTCGTTTAAGACGGGATAAATCATCTATGTTATCGGCGGCCGAAGGCGGTTCCAGCTCCAGGAAGATCTTTTCAGTCATAGGCAGGGAGCACCAATCTTGAGATAGGATACTCAACCTTTCCGGCGTGAGCATTCGCCGGTCTGTTTTTTCTTTTTTTGGTTCAGCCAGAATGCGGCGGTCTCCGAGCCTGGACTCAGGAGGGATATCTACTAACAGATCACTCATTACCCAGCTCAGGCAGGCCAGATGATACCCGGCGGCTAATTCTTCCCGGGTTAGTTTAGAAGATACCTCAGTTTTAATTTCTCCTTCTTTCAGAAGAATCCGGCACTTGCCACAACTTCCGTTTCCTCCGCAGGAAGAGGTGATATAAATATCCGCGGCAATAGCCGCCCGCAGAAGATTCCCCCCTTCAGGGACATCAATAGACTTATTATAAGGATAGAAAGTGACTTGATATTGCTTCATTTACGGATTAATCGCGAATCTCGAATTGCGAATCGCGAATCTATTTTTTAATTCGCGATTCGCAATTCGAGATTCGCGATTCGATAAATGGCCGAAACGATAACCATCATCTGAAATTCGGATTATTTAGGGTCTATTTTACCATAAAGGTATGGAATAGGTCAAGGTAAAATTGCCTTTGAGGCGATTGTCCAGGTCGAAACTTTTCTCTTGTAAAATTCCAAAGATTCTGGTATATTATGGGTAGCCTGGTATTTGCCATCCGTTGGCCGCAATAATCAGTACCGACTACCCGATCACCTAAATGATCTCGGGGTTCTCTGGGGTCAGGCCGTTAATGGGAGGGACGTGGAAAAATTAAACGAGATAGCTTCATCGAAAAACCAGCCCGTGGTAGAAGGAATTGATATTTACAAATCTTACCCCTTCAAGAGAGGCAGCTTACCTGTCTTAAAAGGGGTGAATATTGCGGTAAAAGAAGGCGAGGCCGTAGCGGTAGTTGGTGTCTCTGGGGCAGGCAAAAGCACCCTTCTTCATCTCCTGGCGGCCCTGGACAGACCGGATAAAGGTAAAATTACCTTGAAGGGCCATGATCTGGGGAGTCTATCTGACCAGCAGTTAGCCGAGATAAGAAATCAACGAATAGGGCTTATCTTCCAGTTCCATCATCTCTTGCCCGAATTTACGGCCGTAGAAAATTGCTTAATGCCTTCTCTGATTGGCCGAAGAAAAAGAACAGAGGTAAGAGATAGGGCCAAAAAACTTTTATCTCAGGTAGGATTATCTCACCGCCTGGAGCACAAACCCGGTGAATTATCCTGCGGGGAACAGCAGCGAGTAGCCATCGCCCGGGCCTTGATCAATAACCCGGAACTTATTCTGGCCGATGAGCCAACCGGAAATCTGGACGAAGGTAATTCCAGGGAAATATATGAACTTCTCTTAGGCTTAACCAGAGATGGTGGGCATAGCTTGTTGATTGTTACCCATGATCGAGAGTTGGTTAAAGAAGTAAATAGAGTGGTCGAGCTGAGTCAGGGGAAGACGGTAGAGTTGTAATCCGCAATCCTTAAGGGGGTGAATAATGGGACTCAAGATTTATCTTGATGGGAAGTTAGTTCCGGAAGAGGAAGCCAAGATATCTGTTTTTGACCATGGGCTTCTTTACGGAGATGGGGTTTTTGAGGGGATAAGGTCTTATAATGGCCGGATATTTAAGCTGGCTGAACATTTAAATCGTCTCTATGCTTCAGCCCGGGCTATTATGCTTGATATCCCTCTTTCCAAAGAAGACTTAACCCAAGCCATTATTACGACGGTGCGGGCCAATCAGATTCGGGATGGTTACATCCGCTTAGTGGTCACCCGGGGGATAGGTGATTTAGGGCTTGATCCCCGAAAGGCGGTCAACCCTTCCATCTTTATCATTGTGGATAAAATAACCCTTTATCCTGAAGAATATTATATAAACGGTTTAGAGGTGATCACCGTACCTACCAGGCGGAACTTTCCTGAAGCGATAAATCCATGTATCAAATCCCTTAATTATCTCAACAATATCTTAGCCAAAATTGAGGCTAATATGGCGGGAGTTCTGGAGGCAGTGATGCTTAATGCCGATGGATTTGTGGCCGAATGCACCGGAGATAACATCTTTATTGTCAGGGAGGGGACACTAATCACTCCACCTACTTATCTGGGAGCCCTGGAAGGGATAACCAGAGATACCGTGATACAACTGGCTAAAGAGATGAATTGTCCGGTCAAAGAAGAACCCTTTACCCGATATGACCTTTATACTGCCTCTGAATGTTTTCTGACCGGAACAGCGGCTGAAGTGGTTCCTGTAATAAAAATAGATAGCCGTAAAATAGGTGATGGAAGACCAGGACCAACCACCCGGAAACTTATAGAAGCCTTTCACCAATTGACCCAGACGACCGGAACATCGGTCTACTGAGGGCGGATGGTGGATTTCGGATGGCGGCATAAAAACCTTCCATCGGTAATCCGAATTCCGAAATCCGAAAGGGAGAAATAGGATGCTGTGTCAAGATTGTCAAGAAAGAGAAGCCTCTATTCACTATACCCAGATCGTCAATGATCAAAAGACCGAATTTCATGTTTGTGAAGAATGTGCCCAGAAAATAGGGCTGTTAGGGGACGAAATTCAGTCCCCTTTTCTCCCAGCTAATCTTTTGGCCGGACTGGTGGCGGACATTGATGCCAAAATGGCTAAGCAAAGGCGCCAGGTCGGTGAAAAAGAGAAGGAATGTCCTCACTGTGGGCTTAGCTATACTGCCTTTAAAAAAAAGGGACGCCTGGGCTGCAGCAACTGCTATCAGGTCTTCAAGGAAGAACTAACCCAGATTCTCCGCAAGATACACGGCCATATTCAGCATGTGGGTAAGAGCCCGGTTAAGATATCAGAGGAAGTTCAAGCCGGAAGAGAAGTTCAGAAGCTAAGAGAGGCTCTTTCCCGGGCTGTCCAAGCTGAAGAATTTGAAGAGGCTGCCCGGCTGCGGGATAAGATACGTGAAATAGAAAAGGAGCTGACCACCAATTAATAATTATCGTAACTACTCAAGCAAATAGGCTGAAGGCTAAAGGCTGAAGGCTGAAGGCTATTGAACTTCAGCCTTCAGTCTATTTACCTAAGTTTAAGGTAACCGTTCAGGGGGTAATGAAAGTTGAAGGGGAATTTTTGTAACTATTCAGCTTTTAAGGCATAAAGACACAAAGATTACCAATAATAGCACACGGATTACACGGATGAGACGGATTGACACGGATAAAAATTTATTAGAAAAAATCCGTGAGAATCCG
>JBFMHI010000119.1 GCA_040753085.1 bacterium
CACACGGATTACACGGATGAGACGGATTGACACGGATAAAAATTTATTAGAAAAAATCCGTGAGAATCCGCCAAAATCTGTGTCATCCGTGTGCTATTCTATCATTCTCTTCGTGGCTTTGTGGCTTTGTGGCTAAACGGTTACGATAAAAAATAGCCTCCGATTAAAAAATATGGTTGCAAATTTCGAGAAGACATGTTACACTGGACACTCTTAGGATATGGCCTACCAGCTAATTTAATTAGAAGGAGGGTTTATGCCAGAACAAGGTGTCACTGTATGTTCCGCCAGTGAATCAATGATAGTCAAGGCAGAGCAAGCAGGAGTAGCTACTGCCTTTGGCCGGGTTAAAGAAATCAAGCTATGTCCTTTTGGGGTTTCAGGCACTTGTTGTCGAATCTGTGCGATGGGTCCATGTCGATTAAGCTTCAAAGGAGAAGCCACCGAAGAAGAACAGGAATTCGGATCAAAGAGGAGCGTGTGCGGGGCCACGGTGGGCACTATTTCGGCCAGAAATTTTGCCCGGATGATTGCCGGCGGAACTTCAGCTCATTCAGATCACGGCCGGGAGGTGGTCAAGACTTTTATTGCTGCTGCTAAAAAAGAGATACCCGGATACACCATCAAAGATGACACCAAACTGCGGACGATAGCCGGAGTTCTTGGCATATCAACTGATAATAAGGATAAATACCGGATCGCCCAGGAAGTCGGCGAGGCCGTGCTCAAGGAATTTGGAAGGCAGGAAGGAGAGCTGGCCTTTACTAAGAGGGCGCCGGAGAAAAGGCAGCAGCTCTGGGCCAAACATGGTATAATTCCAAGAGGCATAGACCGAGAAGTGGTGGAAACTATGCATCGAACCACGATGGGCGTTGATCAGGATTACCGGAATATTCTTCTTCATGGTTCCAGAACGGCTCTGGCTGATGGCTGGGGTGGTTCAATGATCGCCACTGAGCTTCAGGATATTATGTTCGGCACGCCTATACCTTTAAGAAGCAAGGTAAATTTAGGGGTGCTTAAAGAGGATGAGGTGAATATCATTGTGCATGGCCACGAGCCTTTGCTCTCAGAGATGATTGTGGTGGCCTCACGTGATCCTGAACTTCTTGATCTGGCTAAAAAGGTTGGGGCCTCTGGCATAAATCTGGCCGGTATCTGTTGCACGGCTAATGAGATTCTGATGAGACAAGGCATTCCCATTGCGGGCAATTTTTTGCAGCAGGAATTAGCTATCCTCACCGGGGCCGTGGAAGCGATGGTGGTTGACGTCCAATGCGTTATGCAGTCCTTACCCAGCGTGGCCAAGTGCTTCCATACCGAGATCATTACTACCGCTGAAAAGGCTAGGATGTTCGGAGCAAACCATTTTGAATTCCATCCCGAGCATGCCCTGGAAGTGTCTAAAGATATTGTCAGGCGGGCTATTAAGAATTTCCCTCATCGAAAGTCAGTTGATATACCCAGGAAGGAAATGGACCTGATCGCCGGATTCTCTCACGAGACCATAAATTATATGCTGGGCGGAAGATTCAGGGCTTCTTATCGCCCCTTGAATGATAATATCATTAATGGACGAATCAGAGGGGTAGCTGGCGTGGTAGGTTGTAATAACCCCCGGGTGACCCATGACAAGATACATATCGAGGTAGTCAAAGAACTTATAGCCAATGATGTGCTCGTCTTGCAGACCGGATGCGCCGCCATAGCCTCGGCTAAAGAAGGATTGTTGACCCCTGAAGCGGCCATCAAATACGCCGGCCCTGGTCTGAAAGAAGTTTGCGAGGCAGTAGGCATTCCGCCGGTTCTTCACTGCGGTTCCTGTGTGGACAATTCCAGGCTGCTTATCGCGGCTACGGAGATGGTCAAAGAAGGTGGATTAGGGGATGATATTTCCGAACTCCCGGTAGCCGGCTGCGCCCCGGAATGGATGAGTGAAAAGGCCATTGCTATTGGTCAATATTTTGTTGCCTCCGGGGTCTATGTGGTCTTTGGGGTTACCTTCCCGATTACCGGAAGCAGGGGGGTGAGCGACTTCCTTTTTAACGAGCACGAGCAAATAACCGGCGGCAAATGGGCCTTTGAACCGGACCCCGCCAAGATGGCCGCCTTGCTGATTGACCATATTAACAAGAAGCGAAAGGCATTAGGGATAGATAAGCCTATGGAACGGGTGCTTTATGATATGGAGATGAGAAGGGAGTTGAAGTTCTAAATGGACTTATGCGGGTTGTAAAATTTGAATGGGATGAGGAAAACGTAACTGCTCAAAACTAAGTTAAGCAGTTAGTTGGGAGACAAAGCAAAATTCCCTCTCCCTTGAGGGGAGAGGGATAGGGTGAGGGTGAAATTGGTGGGCAATATTATTACTCTTGCTAAAAACCTTATATTAAGAAATATAGATGAGGTATTAGCAACAATAAGAGAGGGTTGTTTATTTCACCCCCCTAACCCCTCCCATCAAGGGAGGGGAAGCTTTTATACCAACGCTGTCGTCGGTACAAAAGGAGATGAAACTTAACCCATAGCACTATAATCTGTAATGAGCTTACTTTTTTAACTTGATTTTGAGTAGATACAGGAGAACGAAAACCATATAGCTTGTCACAAGGTAACAAGCCCTGAAGTTGAAGAGGTCTTTATCAACCAGGCTCGTTTCCGGAGAGGCAAAGAAGGCAAGATGTATGCTTTAGGTGTCACTGATGCAGGACGACATTTGTTTGTTGTCTTTGCCAGGAAAAATGGAGAAAAAATTAGGCCAATTACCGCCAGAGATATGAATAAGACCGAAAAGAGATGGTTCCGAAGGAAGTGATAACGATGGCTCAAATACCCCATTTCAAATCTGAAGATGAAGAGGCAAAGTTCTGGGCTAACCATAATTTTATGGATTATATAGATGATACCGAAGAGATAGAGGTGGAAATCGCGCCTGACTTGATTAAAACAATTAAAAAACGAAGGAAGGATATTCCCTCTATAAAAATAAAGCTCGATTCTGCTCAATTAATGACCATTCGCAAGATTGCTACATCAAAGAAGATAGATTATTTAACATTGCTTCAGGGGTGGATTGTCGAAGGAGTCAATAGAGAGAAGTCTATTCTTACAAGTAGGCAGAATTGATATTCAGAAAAGGGGGTTCTAATGTCTAAGATAATTGCCTCAGCCGCTATTCGGGGGGCACATTTCATTGTGGGCAAAGCTGAAGAGAGGCTTAAGACAGCTATCCAAGAGAAGGGAAGAGACTGTGAGGTTGAATTTCCTAATACAGGTTACTACCTACCCATCATCTATTCGATGACCGGCCAAGCCGTCAAAACCCTGGGGGAGATGGAGCCGGTCTTGCAGCAGGCAAAAGGCTTGCTTCCGCCTGTTCCGGCTGAACACTTCCATTTACCCTATCTTGGCCATACCCTGGATGCCGGAATGGCTACCCTCTTTGCTGAGGAGATAATCGAGGCCCTGAAATATACGGAGGACCCTGTGCCCTACCTTATTGCGCCGGCCCCGGATGAAGAACATCTCTGGATCGGGGCGGCGGATGACAAGATTATGCGGGAAAGGGGGATTGAGTTTGTTGACGGCACCGCCCCTGGTTTTGCGGCCTGTGTAGGGGCATGTCCGGATTCCAAAACAGCCGTTAAGCTGGCCCGTGAACTCCAGGAGAAGAATCTCTATGTCTTTATGCATGCCAATAACGATGGGATGTCCATGGCCGAGCAGTTGAGGGACGAAGGGGTCCAGTTAGGTTGGGAGACAAGATTGGTCCCCTTTGGCCAGGACATCTATTCGGCGGTCTTTGCCCTGGGATTTGCCTCACGGGCGGCCCTGGCCTTTGGTGGGGTTCAGCCGGGTGACTTCAGAAGGAATTTGATCTACAATAAACACCGTATCTTTGCCTTTGTCCTGGCCATGGGTGAGGTTTCCGACGAGTGGTATGCCACGGCCGCCGGGGCCATTAACTATGGATTTCCAACCATCTCTTATACCCCCATCCCCCAAATCCTCCCCACCGGAGTTTGTCTGTATGAACACGTCGTTTCAAATGTGGGGTTTGATGAAATGGTCGAGAAGGCCCTCCAGGTGCGGGGGCTGAAGGTAGTATCTACTAAGATAGATATCCCGGTGGCTTATGGTCCGGCCTTTGAAGGAGAGAGAATCCGTAAAGAGGATATGTATGTGGAGATAAATGATATGCGCACCGGTAAGCCCTCCTTTGAATATGTGACCACCAAACCTGTTGCCGAGATAGAAGATGGCCGGGTGGAAGTGGTCGGTCCGGACCTTGACGATATTGAAGCCGGAGGTAGTTTGGCCTTAGGCATCTGGGTGGAAGTGGCCGGCGCCAGGATGCAGTCGGATTTTGAACCTATTATCGAACGGCATATCCATGAAATGATAAATTCAGCCAGCGGGGTCCTGCATATTGGCCAGCGGGATATTAACTGGATTCGCATCTCAAAGGTGGCTTATGAGGCCGGGTTGAGAATCCATCACCTGGGGACTATCCTCCACGCCAGGATTCAAGAGGAATTTTCAAGTATCCTGGATAAGGTTCAGGTTACCCTTTATACCGAGGAAGAAAAGGTAAGAGAACTCAGAGAGGTGGCTCGAAAGACCTATCACGAACGCGATGTCAGGATTGCCGGACTAACCGATGAGGCGGTCGAGGTATTCTACTCCTGTACCCTCTGTCAATCCTTTGCCCCGGACCACCTCTGCGTGGTTACCCCGGAGCGGTCAGGGCTATGCGGGGCATACAACTGGCTTGATACCAAGGCCGCCAACAAGATCGATCCGACCGGACCCAATCAGCCTATTGCCAAGGGAAATTGCATCGATCCCATCAAAGGGCAATGGGATAAGGTTAATGAGTTTATTCTTAATGCCTCTCATCGGAAGATCGAGCGGATGAGTGCTTATTCTATGATGGAAGACCCTATGACTTCATGTGGCTGTTTTGAGTGTATCTCGGCGATTCTGCCTATGACCAACGGGGTGATGATCGTGGATCGGGATCATCCGGATATGACCCCCTGTGGGATGAAATTCTCATCTCTGGCTGGTTCTGTGGGCGGCGGCCAGCAAACACCGGGTTTTATCGGACATTCCAAATACTACATTGGAAGCAAGAAATATATCTCAGCCGAAGGCGGCTTCAAACGAATTACCTGGATGCCCAGAAGGCTGAAAGAAGAACTGCGCCCTATGCTTGAAAAGCGGGCTGAGGAAGAAGGAATCCTGGGCTTTGTGGATATGATTGCCGATGAGACGGTGGGTATAACAGAAGAAGAAATAATGGAACACTGCATGGCCGTGAGACATCCGGCTATGGAAATGGAGCCGATGATATAAACAATTAAGGTAACCATTTAGCCACTGATTAACACGGATTAGCACGGATAAATAGCAGATAGTAGAGGACAGAAGACAAAGGTGAGAGTAGGGGCAACCCCTTGTGGTTGCCCAACTGTGGTTGCCTTACAGACACGAATCACGGACACGGTTCACGGATTTAATGATTCATAATATTAAAAAAATCAGTGTTTCATCTGGGTAAATCCGTGGCTGAATAGTTACCAATTAAGGAGGGTGATCTGGATGAAATCTTTCAGAAACCAAAGGGGAGCTTCGATTGTTAACATCCTGACTCTCGTAGTGGTCATTGGTTTAGTCATTACGGGCATAGATTTTGGTCTTCGCTACAAGGCCCGTAAAAGGCTTACTAAGGCAGTAGAGGAAGCTGCCCTGGCCGGCGCCGCCCTTTTGCCTGACGAACCTATGGCTAAAGAAATCGCTAAAGAGCATGCGGCCATGTATGGGGTTGATGATATTACCATTAATATACCAGTTAAAGGAGATTATAATAAAATAGAGGTAATAGCTGAGGCAGGGGCTAATCTTATTTTCCTTCCTATGATGGGATTGGATCCGGGCGACCAAATTGAGGTCAGAGCAGTAGCTGAAAGAGGGACAGGCGGCCAACCCCGGTTTGTGGAGCGAGAGCATAAGTATTACTAATGACCATTGACTGAAGACTGAAGGCTGAAGGCTTTTAGGCTGAAGGTGGAAGGCTTTTAGGGACAGCCTTCAGCCTTCAGCCTTCAGATTATTTAACCAGGGAGGTTCTAAAATATGGCTTATGATGCAACAAAACTCAAGGATTGGCAGATTGCCCAAGAGGCGGAAAAAAACATGCCAAGCCCTTCCGAATGGGGAGAGAAATTAGGGCTTAAGAAAGACGAGATCATTCATTATGGAAGGATATGCAAGCTTGATTTTTTAAAGATTATTGAGCGGCTTAAAGATAAACCTGACGGCAAATATATAGATATTACAGCTATTACCCCTACGCCATTGGGTGAAGGAAAGACTACCACTACGCTGGGTTTGATAGAAGGCCTGGGCAAGCGGGGTCAGAATGTAGGGGGCTGCATACGCCAGCCTTCCGGTGGTCCTACTATGAATATCAAGGGCACCGCCGCAGGCGGCGGCAATGCCCTACTCATTCCCATGACTGAGTTTTCTTTAGGATTAACCGGTGATATTGACGGCATCTCTAATGCGCACAATTTGGCGATGGTCGCCCTAACCGCCAGGATGCAGCATGAGGCCAACTACTCAGATGAAGAACTGGCCAAACGCCACCTGAGACGATTAGACATCAACCCCAGAAGGGTAGAGATGGGTTGGGTAATTGACTTCTGTGCTCAGGCCCTGCGAAACATCGTTATTGGTCTTGGTAGTGAGAAGGACGGCTTTATGATGCACTCAAAGTTTGGGATCACTGTCAGTTCCGAACTTATGGCCATTCTTTCTATTGCTCGAGATTTAAAAGACCTACGCCAGAGACTGGATAAAATCATAGTGGCCTATGACAAGAGGGGAAAGCCTGTAACCACGGCGGACTTAGAAGTCGGTGGCGCTATGTGCGCCTGGATGAGAAATGCTATCAATCCTACTTTAATGTCCACGGCAGAGTATCAGCCGGTTATGGTGCATGCCGGGCCGTTTGCCAATATTGCCGTGGGCCAGTCATCCATCATTGGGGATCGCATTGGTTTGAAGATGTTTGACTACCATGTGACGGAGAGTGGATTCGGGGCAGATATAGGCTTTGAGAAATTCTGGAATGTGAAATCCCGCTTCAGTGGACTTACACCTAATGCCGTGGTAATCGTGACGACCATACGGGCATTGAAGATGCACGGCGGAGGACCGGCGGTAGTGGCCGGCAGGCCCATTCCAGAGGAATACCAGAAAGAAAATTTGGGGTTGGTGGACAAAGGGGTTTTAAATCTCCTGCATCATATAGAGAATGTGAAGAAATCAGGGGCTAAGCCGGTAGTTTGTATCAATTATTTCCATACAGATACCCACGAAGAAGTGGCTTTGGTTCGTAGATATGTTGAGGACACAGGCACACGGTGTGCTCTGGCCAAACACTGGCTTGAGGGTGGAGAGGGCGCCCTGGAACTGGCCGATGCGGTCATTGATGCCTGCCAGGAGAAGGTTGATTTTAGATTCCTCTATCCATTGGAGATGCCGCTTCGAGAGAGGGTTGATCTGATTGCCCGAGAGATATACGGCGCCAATGGGGTCTCCTGGACGCCTGAGGCGGAAGCCAAGGCCAAGGCCTTTGAGAGCAATCCTGCCATGCAGGACTTCGCTACGATGATGGTTAAAACCCACTTAAGCCTTACCCATGACCCGACCTTGAAAGGCGTGCCCAAGGGGTGGATTCTGCCGGTCCGCGACGTCTTGATATTCGCCGGGGCCAAGTTCCTCTGCCCCTGCACCGGCACTATCAGTCTGATGCCGGGGACGGCTTCTGATCCGGCCTTCAGAAGGGTGGATGTGGATGTGAATACAGGAGAGGTTACAGGGCTTTTTTAGACAGAAGATAGAGCCTATCCCCAAACCCGATCCGAGCTGCGACCGTTAGGGAGCCACCACGGGCTCGCTATCTAGTCATCCATCGGCCGTTGTAGTGGCCTCCGAGATCGGCTTTCAGGGCGCTGAGGTTTTGGGAGAGGTTCTTAGTGAACTCATTGTTCCCTATTAAGTGTTCAGCCACAAAGACACAAAAATAGAGCAGTAGAGCAGCAGAGCAGTAGTTAAAGATTTTTCTGAAAGTCTCAGAACTGCTGTTCTATTGTTCTAATGTTCTAAATAGAGCAGTAGAGCAGCAGAGCAGCAGTTAAAGACTTTTCTGAAAGTTCCAGAACTGCTGCTCTATTGCTCTACTGCTCTCTAAGTCGCATATTTTTAATAAGTAGCACATTTTTGTGTCTTCGTGCTTTGGTGGCTGAACGGTTACGTTTCCTAGATACTTTTCGACCTGTATGGTTAGCTTAACCTTACTCACATCTTTTAAAAACCACGAAGCACACGAAGAACACGAAGAATTACAGAACAAATCTTTTAATCCCATTTACCTTACCCTTAAATTACTTTCTT
>JBFMHI010000120.1 GCA_040753085.1 bacterium
GTCCTAACCAAATAACACCTGAAAATTTCCTGTCGCTATCTGCTCTTGGTTAAATTTAACTGCAATTTTGCTACAAATCACTTCATCTTTTAGACGCAAGCTCTCACACTAAAGTGAACCGTCCCTCGTTGCTTAAGTCAGTCGATCACGGCTGGCCCCTTTCAGAATGGCTCACTCTATCTGCCGTTCAACGTAAGGAGGCCACCAAGCAGCTCACCGAATTAGAGCAGCCCGCTTTCTCTGAAGCTGAAATATCCATCCCGGGCTACCACCAGGTGGTCATGGACAGAAACATCGATGGCCTGCAGAGCTTGAACAAGACTGCGGGTCAATTTTTTATCCGCTTCAGAGGGAGTAGGATCGCCGCTGGGGTGATTGTGAGTAAAGACCAGAGCGCTGGCGTTATGTCTTAAGGCTGCTTCCACTACCTTCCTGGGATAAACCGCAGATTGGTCTACTGTGCCTGCTTGAAGCGTCTCGGTCTTAATAATCTCATTCCTGACATTCAGATAAATAACCTGAAACACTTCGTCTCGAAGTCCTGATAGAGAATGATGGCAGTAGTTTAGAACATCACGAAGGGAATTTAGATAGTTCTTGCCTATGATTGGAACACGGCGATACTCTGTGGCGACCTCTTTAAAAAGCTTTATTAAAATAGCGGCGTTGGGCCCCAACCCTTTGATCGCCTTCAATTCTTCGGCGGGGGCATCCAGGAGAGCAGCCAGATTGCCAAAGTGATCGATCAGTTTTTTAGCCAGGGGTTTAACATCTCGTCGGGGTATGGCAAAGGTGAGGATCAGTTCTACCATTTCATAATTATGAAAACCGGCCAGCCCTGATTTTTGGAATCGCTCCCGAAGCCGCTTTCGATGTCCTGCCAGTAAGTCCTTGTCCATCTTTAGGTTCAAGTTTTATAGTATTACCCCGCCACATTTGCGTTGTCCGCCAGAATTATAAAAGCACCACGAAAATAGGGAACACAGATTTCACCGATTTTTTCAGGGGTTTTAAGATCAGAAAGTGGCATTGGCTTTGACAACATTGTGTTTCCCAAATCTATTTATTAAAATAATCTGTGATAGTGTTACTTGAATCCTAGATAAATATAATAAGCTTTGGTTCCCGATAGAAATCGCCCTTTTAAAGGTGCTTTGTCAAGTTGGCAGATAAAAATTTAGTTCTAAGACCCAGCCTGGTGAAGCCGTAACCAAAGAACAACCTAACGGTTGTCGTAGTGAGGTTTATCGCTTTAACCACACCAGAGTATATATTTCATTTAAAGACCTTGGCTCCCTTCTGTCAAAGCACGTATAGGATTTCACCTTGATCTCCCCTTAATTAGATTTTGATAAATTCTACCACATATTTATCTGGGGGTCAAATGACCTGATAGGTGTTCCTTTTGGTGACGGCTTTGCGGCGCTATGTAAGTGGGCTTAACCAACAATGATAAATATAAGACCAAGCACAAGGCCTAACAAACTAAAATCAAGCAATATACCGGCTACAATTTTTTTGATGTAATCCTTTTGCTCAATATGCGCAAAACGGGCGTCGAATAACATCGGTTTGTAACGGAGCTTTTTCTTAGTCATAAGAGTTGCCCTCCCCTCTTCGTAAGCCTTCAGGGCATTGTTCATCGTTTCGACCACGGTCCACGGTTTACGGTCAATAGCCTGCGAGTTGCCTTCTATGGACGGGATGGACTATGTGGACGGTATAGACATCCATAGTTCTCCCCTCCTTCAGTCAATCTCTCTTTTTCTATGGACGGGATGGACTATGTGGACTGTGTAGACCGTGGACTCTATCCCCCTTGGCCCAAACAATGAACAAGGCCGCCTTCTTAGCCATTCAGGTATCAGCCGTCAGCCTTAGTGCGGCTAAGCCGCAACCAAACAATCCTGGATGCTCGATACTCAGCATAGAGCATCCAGCATCGAGTATCCAGCATCGAGCATCGAGCATCCAGCATCGAGCATCCAGCATCGAGCATCCAGCATCGAGCATCGAGGATCCAGCATCGAGCATCGAGCAGTGTGATAAACGGTTACCCTACAATTTATTTTCATATTGTGAGAAGAGCCATTCATCAATCTTCTCCCTGTTGAACCGCCAAGAGTTACCTACCTTATAAGAAGGGATGGCTCTCTTCTTACACATTCGATAGATACTCATCTCATGAACCCTAAGATATTTCGCTACTTCCCTGACAGTCATAATAGGATTCAGTTTCTTGCTCATAGCTGACAACTCCCTTCAAATTTAGTAAAAACTAATATTCTATTGCTTATAATAGTTAATCTCTATCATATCTATTTATAGTATAGCATATATATCTCATTCTGTCAACATCTCTTCCAAATTTTTTATCAGCCAAAGAGATAGAGATGGTGAGTATATAATAACAAAAGTGCCGCCTCCAAAATGTGTTTGTTTTCCGATATGAAGAATTGAGGCTGCTTCCAGATAGGGAATAATCGAGGGGGGATGAACGAAAAATGCTGAGTGCCCATCCATTTACCCGGCCATGAGAGGGGAACTGATTTAAGATAATGTTTGCCTGGCTTACATCTTAAAGCCTCATCGAGCGCTTCCTGGAAAGCAGCCTGATCCGTTTCATCTAAGAGATCGGGATCTCTGGCGCGTTCAGGGCTTAATTCTTTCACGCGGGAGATTAGCTGCATTAAAATGCCTGACAAACTTGGGGCATTCCCCTCTGCCAGGACAGACATATTTTCAGTGATAGAAGCCTGATTTGGCGTGGCTGAAATCCGGCTAAATTCAAAAGGGGTTAGCCAAACTATCCTTCTAAACACATGATCCGTTTTCGCTTCGAATCTTAAACCTTCCAACTACTGAGTAGGATTTGCCTTATAGCGCAAATGCTCCTTCTGTTTCAGATGACCTTTCGATGCTTTTCTATGAATCGTTTAAATTCAACCCTTTCTCTTCCAAATCAGTTAGCTTGACGAATATTGCCCGATCAACCAGGGCCTCGAGGAACTTTTCTCGCTCGGCGTTCATTGCTAACCTCTTTTCGGAATCGATCCTTATACATCCAGGTTTCGCACCTTATCCGCATAAGCTTGAATAAACTCCCGTCTGGGTTCTACCTTATCCCCCATCAGGATAGTGAAGATCTCATCTGTTTCCACCGCATCCTCCAGGGTTACCTGGAGGACGGTTCTATTGGCCGGGTCCATGGTGGTTTTCCAGAGTTGATCCGGGTTCATTTCTCCCAATCCTTTGTATCGCTGGACAGATATGCCCTTCTTACCGAGTTTGGCCAGGACATTATTTCTCTCTTCATCGTTGTAGGCATACCATTCCTCTTTTCCTTTTTTAATACAATAAAGGGGTGGTTGGGCAATATAGACATAGCCTTCCTCCACCAGGCGAGGCATATAACGGTAAAAGAAGGTCAAAAGCAGGGTCCTGATATGAGCCCCATCCACATCAGCATCAGTCATAATGATGATCTTGTGGTAGCGAACCTTTTCCGGCTTGAATTCATCCTCCCCCACTCCGGCTCCCAGGGCGGTAATAATAGTGGTAATTTCCTCATTAGACAGGGCCTTATCCAGTCTGGTCTTTTCCACATTAAGGATCTTTCCTTTGAGAGGAAGAATAGCCTGAAAGGTTCTATCCCGGCCTTGTTTAGCTGATCCTCCGGCTGAATCTCCCTCTACCAAGTAGATTTCACACTCAGCCGGGTCTCGGTTAGAACAGTCAGCTAATTTTCCGGGCAGGGAATTAGACTCTAAGGCTGTTTTACGGCGGGTAAGCTCTCTGGCCTTTCTGGCTGCCTCTCTGGCCCGTAAGGCCGTAATGCATTTATCCACCGCCTTTCTGGCTAGGGCAGGATTCTCCTCCAGCCAGGCCCCTAATTCATCGGCGACAATAGAATCAACGATGCCTCTTACCTCACTATTACCCAACTTGGCCTTGGTCTGGCCTTCAAATTGGGGATCAGGCAACTTGATATTTATCACGGCGGTTAATCCCTCCCGCACATCCTCACCAGAGAGAGATGTCCCCCCTTCCTTAATAAGCCCGGTTTTTCTGGCATAGTCATTTATGGCCCTGGTCAGGGCCGATTTGAATCCAGCCAGATGCGTGCCTCCGTCAACCGTATTAATCGTATTGGCATAAGCGAAGATATTCTCTTGATAACCGTCATTATATTGCAAGGCAATTTCTACCTCAACATTATCTTTTTCGCGTTTGAAGTAAATAGGGAGATCATGAAGGACGGTCTTGTTTTTGTTTAAATGCTCGACAAAGGAGATTATTCCCCCTTCATAGCGAAAGTCATGGAATTTCCTGGAGGTCTCATCAGTGATCTTAATCCTGACGTCTTTATTCAGAAAAGCCAGCTCCCGCAGCCTCTGAGACAGCAGATCAAAAGAGAAAGCGGTCTGTTCAAAGATTTCAGGATCCGGCTTAAAGATTACCTTTGTCCCGGTTCCAGTGGCCTCCCCTATCACCTTCACGTCCTCGACCGGCTTCCCTCTTATGTATTTCTGGAAGTATATCTTCCCATCCCGCTTGACCTCAACCTCCAACCAGGCTGAAAGGGCATTGACTACTGAGATACCCACGCCGTGAAGACCGCCGGAAACCTTGTAAGAACCGTGTTCAAATTTCCCTCCGGCATGAAGGGTGGTCATAACAATTTCTACGGCCGGCCGCTTATGAATCGGATGAGGATCAACCGGTATCCCCCGGCCATTGTCAGTCACCGTAATACTCATATCCCGGTGGATGATGACTTCAATTTCTTCACACTCGCCGGCCAGGGCCTCATCAATGCTGTTATCTACCACCTCATAGACCAGATGATGCAGCCCCCGGGAACTGGTGTCTCCAATATACATTCCCGGCCTCTTCCTGACGGCCTCAAGGCCTTCCAGGACCTGAATCTGTTCGGCGGTATATTCTTCAGGATGCCTAAAATTGCCCAAATTGTTTCACCTCTTTCTTCATTCTTCCCTTCAAGGTTCCAGAGTCTATTGGAGAAAGAAAGATAGCCTTATCAGTCAGGATAAATGACTTGGGCGGCTCATTATTAACCTTCCTGGTCAACCGCTTCTTTTCGGCCTGTTGCATAAACTCTTGAGTAATGTCAGAAGACATAGTTGACTTGTGACTGAAAATACCGATTACTTTACGCTCCCATATGGTAACGTGAGAACCTAAATGAAGAAACATAGCAGCCTCCTTCGATTTCGGATTTCGGATTCTGCTCATTCCGCCATCCGCCATCAACTATTCCAGATGTGCTTTACCTACTTGTGTCGGATACAGCCAAACTTCACCCCTTTTTACTCGGAAGATGGAACTGTTAGATAAAGGCAAGTCTTCAAGAATATGCTCATCAGCCGCCGTAACAAAGGTCTGAATATCACCTCGCAGCGAATTGACCAGATATTGCTTCCGGTGTTCATCTAACTCTGAGAAGACATCATCTAAAATGAGCAAGGGATACTCCCCACTTTGTTGATAGATATATTTCAAATCGGCCAACCTGAGACAAATAGCTATGGTTCTTGCCTCCCCTTCTGAGGCAAACCCCCTGGCATTTATACCATCAAGGGTAAAGATAATCTCATCCCTATGCGGTCCGATCAGCGTGAGTCCTCGACTTATCTCTTCCCTGCGTTTTTCCCTCAGGCGATCGAAAAAATCCTCTTCCTTTATCCGAGGTTTATATTCGAGTTGGAGTTCCTTATCCCTACCACTTATCTCCTGATGAATATGATTAACCATCGGACCAATCTGAGTCACCATTAATCTTCGTTTACTGATAATGGCCCTGCCGGTCTTAACCAGAGATTCGTCAAAAGAATCAAGCAAGTCTTCATACCTTCCTCCATCTCTTATCTCATTCAGGAGCCGATTCCGTTGTTTCAGGATTCTGATATATTTCTGCAAATCATTCAGGTAGACAGGGTCAGTTTGAGATATACCTATATCCATAAACCGCCTTCGTAGGTGAGGCCCCCCTTTTATTATGGCTATATCTTCGGCTGAAAAGAGAACTACTCTCAGATGGCCGATAAGATCGATCAACCTGGGGAGGGATTTACCATTTATCTTGGCCTCTTTATGGGGAGGCTGATAAAGGAGTTCAATCTTAGAATCTCCCCCGACCCCAGAAACTTCACCGCCAAGATATATCCCCCCGGCCCCCAACTGAATCATTTCCTGATCCTGACTGGTTCGAAAGGAACGAGAGGTGGCCAGAAAATAGATAGCTTCCAGTAAATTGGTTTTCCCTTGCCCATTGTCGCCGATCAAGAGATTAAGTTGGGGATTAAATTCCAGCTCTAAGGGTAATAGATTTCGCACCCCCTTCCCTTTAAAGTTTCCAAGATACATGATCTCTTATTTTATCACTATTCTGCCTATCTGTCAAACTAAA
The DNA here is from genome assembly GCA_040753085.1 of bacterium. Lineage (NCBI taxonomy): Bacteria > bacterium. The sequence goes on from JBFMHI010000120.1 coordinate 6,431, forward strand.
TCTATTTCAAGTCTATGAGAAGTATCTTTGGTTTCGTTCCAAGCGATTGTCTTTTTTGATATATGGCGACCACCCTATTTTTGCCAGAGGCGGCTCGCCATCAAGAAATTTTCCTGCGGGAATAATTTTTTCCTTGACATTTTTGACTAAATATGATATGATAGTGGCAACACTAAAAAAGGGTAAGGAGGTGCGTCAGGACAAAATAAAAAATTGCCTTTCTAAAACCACAAGGGTTTACAGCACAATTAAAAAGAAGAAACAGAGAGAGTAAATAAAGTAGGTTTAATTAAAATACTATCTTTAGTCAATTACGAGAAAAGGAGCGGATATAATCAGTCTGAAGAAGGGCGATAAGGTTAAAAAGTTAAACTTATCGCAAGAGGAGGCTATCTGTGGTAGGTTTTTTTTGTTTTTGCAAGAGAAAGAAGGTATGAAGAAATGTGGCGTTTGCAAAAAAGATAGCAGATTCCTGGGGGCGATAGGTTTTTTTGTGTCCAAAAATATAATTAACTATTTAGCCACGGATTTACACGGATGAAACACTGATTTCCTTTAATATATCTATACTTTTGCACTTTTTGTCATTTCTGCGCAAGCAGGAATCCAGAAGCCTTGATATTACTGGATTCCCGCTTTCGCGGGAATGACGAGAGGTTATTATAAGGTATTTGTATTTTAAGTAGTTACAAAAAGTGCAAAAGTATAGTAATATATGATCCGTGCTAATCCGTGTTAATCAGTGGCTAAATTGATAATTGATAATCATACCCCTATGAGGCTGGCGGGCATCAGAGGGGGTTAAGAGAACATTAATGAAGGTAAGAAACTAAATACCCTGTCCTGGTCTCTAGTTTTTGCATGACAGGTGTATTCTGGCCAGCCTTTTTTTTATTTCGGATTGCAGATGCCGGATAATGAATAAATAAAACTCCTCAGGTAGATAGACTTGAAGGTGGAAGGCTTTTATAATAAAACCCCCTAAGATGCTGGCGGGCACCCTAGGGGGTCAAGAAAACATAAATAAAGTAGGTTAAAACTAAAACCCTGTCCCGGTCTCTAGTTTTTGCATGATCAGAAGTGTATTCTGACCAGCCCTATTCATTTATGCTTCTTTTCAGTTTTTTATATATCCTACTTCCCTTGAAAAGTCAAGTCTTTTTTTTAAAAAAAAGACGACTAAAAAAGATAGAAAGTCATTCTATCCCCCTTAATCTTTTTATCGGCTTATCTTAGAAAAAACTTTAGGAATTTCCGTCAATAGAATAGAATAGATGCTCGATACTCGATACTCGATACTGGATACTCGATACTGGATGCTCGATACTGGATACTCGATGCTCGATGCTCGATACGGGATCCTTTACCAGCTTCGAGGATCGAACATCGAGGATCGAGGATCGAACATCGAGGATCGAGCATCCAGGATCGAGCATCCAGGATCGAGCATCGAGGTCGCCATTCACCAATTTAGCAGGAGATACGGTGGCTTGATTAAAAGATTCTCTGCTTCCGTCGTCACCGTATCTTCTGCCATTAAATATTAAGAGCCCAGAGCAGAGAAGACAGAGTTGTATCCCTTATCAAGTCTGTATTCTGTGTTCTGTATTCTGAATATAGTCCATTAATCATATCACTTACCACGCAATTCTCACAGCACAACACCACATCATTCACTCCAGCATTACACAAACCAAACTACACCACTATAACATTACACCACTAATCGCAACCGTATCAACTCAGCCCTCTTTTGGAACACAGATTACCCAGATTGTAACCATTCAGGGGGTAATGAAAGTTGAGGGGAAATTTTTGTAACTATTCAGCCCTTAAGGCACAAAGACACAAATATTACCAATAATAGCACACGGATTACACGGATGAGACGGATTGACACGGATAAAAATTTATTAGAAAAAATCCGTGAGAATCCGCCAAAATCTGTGTCATCCGTGTGCTATTCTATCATTCTCTTCG
>JBFMHI010000121.1 GCA_040753085.1 bacterium
CCGGAGTTTTACATCATGTGATCGTTCGAGGGATTGTAGCCAAGACCGAACTGAGCTCAGTAGGCAAGATGATCTTAGGCCAATGGCTAAAATAAATTACTTTCTACACCACCGTCCCCTATGTTCTCACTCCAGGTCTTACCTGAGTACACTCAACTGTGCGACATCGTATCGCACCCTAACTACTATATCAGCAGACCTAATAAATTTTCTACCTGGAATATTTTTATTGTTGACAAACTTTATCTTATCTGGTATTATTACTAATAATGATGGTTAGGCAAAAAGTCAAAATTTTACTACAGAGGGCATAGAGAATGTAGAGAAGATATTGAAATAACTATAGTAAAAGCAAGTTATTATAGAAACCTACCTCACGGTCTCTTAAGTGATTTTTTCAGTTTTTTAAGACTTTTTGCCGCACCATCAATAATAAGTAACGTAACTACTCAGCCATTAAGGCACAAAGGCAATAGGTATAGGTAGCAGGTATAAATAAGCCCTAATGGCTATTGCCTATTGGCCATTGGCTTGTGTAATCGTAGTCCTTCGTATCTTTGGGGCTGAGTAGTTACTAAGTAACTACTCGGGTGGAAAGATTAAAGGTGGAAGGCTGAAAGCTATTGAACTTCAGTCTTCAGCCTAAAAGTATCTGCGGGAGTAACTCAGCGGTAGAGTACAACCTTGCCAAGGTTGGAGTCGCGGGTTCAAATCCCGTCTCCCGCTCCAGGTACAGAACACCGAGAACAGAGCCCAGACTTCTTTTCCGTGTTCTGTATGCTGGGCTCGGTGTTCTAATTATGTGGGGGCGTAGTTCAGGGGGAGAATGCATCCTTGGCGTGGATGAGGTCGTGGGTTCGATTCCCACCGCCTCCACCAATATCAAAGGTTAGACCACTGATTCCTTTATCTCTTCAATCCTTTCATTCCAGGGCACGATAGAAGCTTCAGCCCATAATTCTTCCAATCTGTAAAAGTCTCGTGTTTCATGGTAAAATATGTGGACGATTACATCACCGTAATCAAGGAGTATCCAGACTGCTTCTTGATAACCTTCACGATGATCTAACTTAACACCTGTCTCAGCCAGTTTCTCTTCTACCGCATCCGCAATAGCCTGAACCTGAATCTTAGACCTCCCGCTGCAGATAACAAAATAGTCCGTGTAGGAGATGACCTCCCTCATTTCCAGGATGACTATATCTTCGGCTTTCTTTGAGTCCGAAGCTGAGGCAGCTAATCTCGCCTTCTCGATGGCCTTATCGGTCAATATAGTATTCCCCCCCTCGAGTGAGTGTTGACAAGAGGTATAGATTTGTGCATGAGCTATCTTTTTGGATAACAGGCAGTTAGAGATATGAGTTAAAAAAGTAGGTTTGGGGTCAATTACAAAAAATTAAATAATTTCAAGAAAAATGTCGAGGATACCTAATAAAGAGATAATTTTTTTAAACTAGGAGGTATCCTCGATGAAGAAATCACAGTTAACTAATCGGCAAAATTTTCAGATAACTTTAGCCCTTTTTCTCTGGCTAAAAATAGGGATTTGGTTAGGAAAGGTTTGCGAAGAGGGGATATTTAATTGAGGGGTGAGGCTCTTCTAAATGGCTGAACCAGAGAGCCGTATCCAACCCCTCTATCCACCTGAAATTCGCCATTACCACGTAAGTAGCCGAAACGATGAACATCGCCCTTAAAATAATCGTAACTACTTAGGTGGACAGGCTGAAGGCATTTAGACTGGAGGAGGGAATCATATGCGTGATCAAATGGTGGAAACCGACAAGGTTTTGGGTGCTCTGATTCACTCAAAGGCGCAAAAGCTAATAGCCGTGGCGCTGGAAGAAGGAAAGATTTATTTGACTAGATTCCATCTTTATGATAAAATAAATTTAGACGGTAATAGGAGGGAGGTTGATTAGAAAATGGGACAAGTAATAGCCGAGGTAGCACATCATACTTATATAACTCAAGACTCTAATATTTGCGGAGGAGAGCCAATCATAAGAGAAACCCGGTTTCCGGTCCGGTCAGTGGTATTTTATATTCTGAAGGAGGGAATGTTTCCTGAGGAATTGGTGGCTGAATTTCCTCATCTTTCTCTCTCTGCCGTATGCGACGCCCTTTCTTACTATTATGACCATACAGAAGAGATAGAGAGGTTAAGCTCTTTTAGTGAGGACACTGATGAGTAGTGGAAACCAGCTTACCCCTATGATGAAACAATATGCCGAACTCAAACGGCAGAATAAGGAGACCCTCCTGTTCTTCAGGCTGGGTGACTTCTATGAGATGTTTTTTGATGATGCCAGGCTGGCCGCCTCTGTGCTGGGCCTTACCCTGACCTCCAGAAATAAGGTGCCGATGGCCGGGGTGCCTTATCACGCGGTTGAGTCCTATATCTCTCGCCTGATCAGGGCCGGACACAAGGTGACTATCTGTGAACAGACCGAAGATCCCAGAAAAGCTAAGGGGTTAGTCAAGCGGGAGATAATCAGGACCATTACCCCGGGCACGGCCCTTAATCCCTCTTTGCTTGAGGAAAAGGCCCACAATTACCTGGCCTCTATTAATAAGAACGGCACTCAGATTGGCCTTTCCTTTATTGACCCCTCCACCGGTGAATTTAAGGCGGCCGACCTCGCTGACCCAACCGAGCTTCTCAGCGAGTTAAATCGCATCTCTCCCAGGGAATGTCTCCTGCCAGATTCTCTCCGCGACTGGGAACTAATCGAATCCTTTCCTGAACAGGCCACCCTGACCTGGCAGGATGATTGGCTCTTTGATTCATCCGGCGGCTATAAAAGCCTATGTGAGCTTTTCCAGACCTATTCCTTAGATGGCTTTGGCTGTCAGGATCTGCGGACCGCTATCGGGGCCGCCGGGGCCATTATCAGTTACCTTAAGGAGACTCAACGGTCGGACTTAACCCATATTACCCGACTGACGCCCTATTCCACCTCGGATTTTATGGTGCTTGACCCGGCTACCTGGCGCAATCTGGAACTGACTCAAACCATGAGGACCGGGGAACGCACCGGCACCCTCATCTGGGTGTTGGATAAGACCGTGACGGCCATGGGCGGCCGGCTCCTCCGCTCCTGGCTTCAGCATCCCCTGATTAAGGTCAAAGAGATAACTTACCGGCAGGAAGGCATCGCTGAGCTGGTTGAATCGCTGACTTTGAGGGAAAATATCGCCGCTGATCTGGATCAGGTGCATGATATCCAGCGTCTTATCAGCCGATTAGATGCCGGCCTGGCCAATGCCAGGGACCTGGTGGACTTAAAAGAGTCCCTTAAGCTGATTCCCGACCTTAAGAAGAAACTTACCTCTCTCAAGGCAAAGATCTGGCAAGATATAGAGGCTGACCTGGACGAACTGCCTGATGTAGTCGGCTTAATCGAGGAGGCCATTACCCCTTCTCCGCCTCTCTCTCTGAAAGAAGGGGGGCTGATTAAGACAGGCTACCACCAGGAGCTGGACGATCTTCGCCGGATAACCAAAAGCGGCAAGAGCTGGATTGCCGAGCTTCAACAAAAAGAGATCCAACGGACAGGGATTAAATCCATGAAGGTAGGTTATAATAAGGTCTTCGGCTATTATATCGAGGTTACCAGGCCAAACCTGCATCTGGTGCCTGAGGATTATATCCGCAAGCAGACTATCGCTAATGGCGAACGATTTATCACCCCCGAGTTGAAAGAACGGGAACTCCAGGTCTTATCCGCTCAGGAAAAGATAATCGAACTGGAATACGAACTCTTCCTCCAAATAAGGGCCAGGATCATCAAGGAGGCGGGCCGGATTCAGCAAGTGGGAAGGGCTTTGGCCCTGCTGGATGTCTTGAATGCCTTAGCCAGGGTGGCCGCTGAAAATGACTATGTCAGACCGGAATTAAATGAGGGCCAGCAGATCATCATCACCGAGGGTCGTCATCCCGTGGTCGAACATATCCTTACGGGTGAGAGGTTTGTGCCCAATGATACCCTGCTTGGGGCTGATTCTGACCAGCTTCTGGTCATTACTGGCCCCAATATGGCCGGTAAATCGACCTACATCAGACAGGTGGCCCTGATTGTCCTGATGGCCCAGATAGGCGGTTTTGTTCCGGCCTCTTCAGCCACTATTGGGGTGGTAGACCGCATATTTACCCGGGTAGGGGCCTCTGATGAATTAATGAAGGGCCAGAGCACCTTTATGGTGGAGATGATCGAGACAGCCAATATCCTCAACAATGCCACCCCCCGGAGCTTGATTGTCCTGGACGAAATAGGCCGGGGAACCAGCACCTTTGATGGGGTAAGTATTGCCTGGGCAGTGGCCGAGTATATCCATAATCACCCCCAGCTCAGGGCCAGGGCTTTGTTTGCCACTCATTATCACGAGTTGACCGAGTTAGAAGATTACTTAGAGAGGGTAAGGAATTACAACATCGCTGTCTCTGAACAGGATGGCCAGGTGGTCTTCTTGAGGAAGATCGTTAAAGGGGGCACGGATCGAAGCTACGGGATTCACGTCGCCCAATTAGCCGGTCTGCCGGCTCAGGTAATCAGCCGGGCCTCTGAGATACTGGAGAAACTGGAGCAAGAGGCCGCCTCAGAGGGGATGAGGTCTGTCTTTACCACCCGCCATTCCGGGTACCCACAAAGTGGGTGTGCCAGCCGCCCTCAGAAGGGTGGGCCTACCCAGCTTGAACTTTTCACCTTTGAGCCTCACCCAGTGGTGGAGAAAATAAGGCAGCTTGATCTGAATAATCTTACCCCTCTCCAGGCCCTCAATAAACTTCAGGAGCTAAAAACATCGGTTTAGGTTTCGAGAGGCGTGACTTTGGAGGTCTTTGACCAAACCGTTTGATTATGCTATCATATATTATAGTAAATAGTATAATGCTAATGAGTATAATAATAGAGTGAGGTGAAAGAGACCGTGAAGAATCCGTTTAAATATGGAGAAGCTGTTATGGGTGAGTGCTTTACAAATCGAGGCAAGGAAATATCAGAGCTTAAACACTATATCTTAGCCGCCCAGAATGTATTTATGTATTCTAAACGGCGATTGGGCAAAACTTCGCTGATTAAAACAGTTCTGGAAGAATTGTCTCAGGAAAAAGAGACAATTGCTATCTATGTAGATATTCAGCAAGCCACTTCTATGGCTCAGTTTTTAGAAATATACTCTCAAGCCATAAGTAAAGCCCTTATCACCTGGAAGGAAAAGATGGAAAAGATAGCCTCTTTTTTTAGCCGAATTACACCCATTTTTGAAATAAGACCCGATGGCCAATGGAAGGTGACCTTTGATTTTTCTAAAGCCAGAGGAAGTGTGGATAGGGCATTAGAAGAGGTGTATGAGCTGCCTCAGAAGATAGCCCGGTCATATAAAAAGCGGGTAGTAGTGGTCTTTGATGAATTTCAAGAAGTTTCCAGATTGAATGGAGAGGGATTTGAGAAAAAACTACGCTCTTTTATTCAACATCATCATGAAGTTTGCTATATCTTTACCGGCAGTAAGACGCATATTATTATGCAAATGTTTGCAGACCCCAATCGGGCATTTTATAAATCAGCCGAAGTCTATCCCTTAGAACCAATTCCGGCCGATGAGATGATAGCTTTTATTATAGAACGTTTTGCCGTTACTTCTAAAAGTATATCTGAAAACCTGGCTAAAGAAATTATTCAATTGTCTAAAAATAGCCCTTATCATGTTCAAATGCTCTGCTGGCATGTCTGGTTGGCCGCAGAAAAAGGAGTAAGCCAAACAGATATCCAGGTAGGTTTAGAAGAAATAATCCACCATCAAAATGAACTTTTTTATACATGGTATGACTCAGTTAGTTTATCTCAAAGGGCTGTGCTGCGGACTTTAGCCAGAACAAACCAAATATTCTCCCAGGAGACTATCCTCAATTATAACTTAGGTTCAATTTCTACTGTTCAAGCCTCCATTCGTAGCTTAGTCAAAAATGGATTAGTGGATAAAGACAAAAAGGGATATTCATTAGTAGACCCATTTTTTCAAATCTGGCTTGAGCGAAATACTTGATATAGAAAGCCTTTCGCGTTGTGGCTGAAGAGCCCATTACCGTGATCGACCGCGGCACCCCGGCTGGTCTCAGGTAGATGGTGGGCGAAGGCCGGACGGTCGGCGGTTTTAGAAGTACACCATGAAGATTCTCCCCTTCTTTCTAATGGCAGCCCTGGTTGTTTACGGGCTTGCCCCCCTGATAAAACGGCTTTCCAAATACTGCCCCCTTGATGCCGGCCTGCTTATTTATCTGGCCTTTAGTTTATGTGTCCTTATCCCCCCACTGGAAGATATCCCCCGGAACCCAAGGGCGATTCTGGTCTTTTTTCTTAAAGGGATGTTTGCCTCCAGCCTGGACCCTCAAATAGCCGGCCTCCTGCTGGGAGGAGGGGTGATAACCGTGGCCGGACTTTGGGTTAAAAGGAGGCCGCTCTCCTGGAAGGCAAAATTGGGACTGCAATTGATCGGGGCCGCCCTGGTAGTTGGCTTTGGGCTGAAGATCACCTTTATCACCAACCCCTTGGGAGGCTATATCTATCTTAACCACTCTGTCTGGCCGGTTACCCTGGCCTGGCTCATTCTGGTCATCAATGCTGTTAGCCTGATCGATCGCCTGGACGGGCTGGTGGTGGCTATTGCCTCCATCCTTACCTTGACCCTGTTTGTGATCAATGTGCTTCAGGGGGAATCCCTACCTTCGGTCTACCTTTTCGCCTCTCTGGCCGGGGCAGAGCTGGCTTTCTTGAGGTATAACTTTTATCCGGCGGCTCTGCCTTTGGGCGAGACCGGAGGCATGACCCTGGGGCTTCTATTAGGAGGCCTGACCATTCTGGGGGTCTCCAAGGCAACTACCCTGCTTATCCTAATTGTTCCCTGGTTTATATTGGGCATACCTGTCGCCCTGGTAGCCGCCCCTATTCTGTATGTTTATCTAAAAGGAAGGGGAGAGGAGGGGCTATTCAGCCGGGGAGGGTTGGTCGGTGGGCTGACTACCCCTCAAACTGTCTTCCTGGTCAGCTTTCTCTGTCTGGTCCTTTCGGTCCTCTCTACCGCCTTTATCCTCAAAAATACCCTTATATCCCAAATCTTGCTCCTCTCGGCCGGGCTTACGGCCTGGCTTCCTTTAAGGCCCTTCTTCCATAAAGCGCCTCCTCCAGCCCATTCAGCCTCCACCCCCCGCGTGCCTATCCTGGATGTGGCCATCGATCACGTAACTCAAAGCTCTGCCCTCATGAAGGTAAAAGAATTCATTTCCTCAAGAAGCCCTCATATGGTCTTTACGCCTAACTCCCTCATGATTCTTAAGGCCCAAAGCAACAGCCAACTAAAACAGACCCTGGCTAAGGCCCATTTGCTCATTCCGGACGGTATTGGTCTGCTCTGGGCCGCAGAATTTTATGGGACACCCCTTAGTCAAAGGGTGACCGGGATAGATCTTTTAAAAGATATCTGCCGGCTTTCAAGCCGAGAAGGCTACACCATCTCTTTGCTGGGAAGCACCTCGGAAGTGGTCAAAGAGGCGGCCTTAAATCTTTCCAGAGACTACCCTGGTCTAAAGGTGGTTAGCTTTCACCATGGTTATTTTGGAAGAAAAGACGAAGAGGGAATTATTGCCAAGATCAAACAATCCTCTCCGGATGTCCTCTTTGTGGGGCTGGGACTGGGACGGCAAGAAAGATGGATAGCAGAGCACCTTGAGATGCTTGGAGTTCCGGTTTGTATGGGGGTGGGAGGGAGCTTTGATGTCATCGCCGGTCGGCTCAAAAGGGCGCCGGGATGGATGATGAGGCACGGCCTGGAATGGCTTTATCGACTTTACTCTCAACCCTGGCGAATAAAACGGATCCTGGGTCTTCCCCGATTCGTACTGGCCGTTTTTATTCACAAGATTAAACTTAATGACTTAAAGACATAGGCTGAAGACTGAAGGCTGAAGGCTGAAGCCCAGTCATCTGCTCTCCGCATTTATTTCTAAAAGCCTTGTATCTATTCAGTTCTATTTTTGACAGGATGAACAGGATTGACAGGATTAAATTTATCCTGTTCATCATGATTACTACTTCTTCCTTTATTGGCTCATCCACCCAGACCATCTGGAATCGGCGCTCAAGGGCAGAATCCTTTTCAATATATTTTCTATATTCTGCGGTTGTGGTTGCACCGATATACTTTTATAGCACCTCTCGCAAACGCAGGCTTTAAAACGGATGTTCCGCCAGCATTTTAGGGCTAAGATATTTGAGGGCAAGGAGTTATGTTATATTTTTACTTTTAAATGTAGCCACTAAAAATTTAATATTTCTCAAAAAAGTACTTGACATAGTGA
>JBFMHI010000122.1 GCA_040753085.1 bacterium
AAAAAAGTAAGCTCATTACAGATTATAGTGCTATGGGTTAAGTTTCATCTCCTTTTGTCCTGACAGCGTCGGCATAAGAGCTTCCCCTCCCTTGATGGGAGGGGTTAGGGGAGGGTGAAATAACAAAATCTGCTATATTACCTATACTCGATGTTCAAGGTTTTCTTATAAACCGCTAAAGCGGTTACTTGAGTTTATTAGTATTCCCCAATTCACCCCGATAAATCGGGGTGCTATTCTCATGTTTACTTGAGTTTAGCACCCTGATTTATCAGGGTGTTACGGATAGGATAACATCCAGAATCATAACCGCTTTAGCGGTTTCAACCCCTGAAAGTCTGAGGGCGTAGGTCGAAAAAACTTGAACATCGAGCTATAGGTTCTTGTCTCCTGAACTTAAACCCTTCCAACTGTTTTGATCTCAATTGTCTCCATAGTAACATCTCTGCACTGGTAGCTCTTTTTCTAAGGTTTTTAGCAAGAGTAATAATATTGCCCGCCCATTTCACCCTCACCCTATCCCTCTCCCATCAAGGGAGAGGGAATTTTGCTTTATCTCCCAACTAACTGCTTAACTTAGTTTTGAGTAGTTACGTTAAGTGCTATCTTGAGGACATCATCCATATGTTTAACCAGCTTAATAGTAAGCTTCCGCTTCACATTACCAGGTATATCCACCAGATCCTTTTCATTCTCTTCAGGGATGAGGATAGTTTTAATTCCGGCCCGATGGGCCGCTAGGATCTTCTCCTTTATGCCCCCTACCGGCAGGACCCTGCCCTGAAGGGTTATCTCACCGGTCATAGCCACCTCCCGATTAACCGGCCGGTCGGTTAAGGCGGAGATAACGGCGGTGGTCATAGTGATTCCGGCGGAAGGGCCATCTTTAGGTATAGCCCCTTCAGGGACATGAATATGTATGTCTTTTTTTCGGTGAAACCCAGACTCAAGCTTTAGCTCGTCGGCTTTATTCCTGGCATAACTTAAACCCGCCCGGGCTGATTCCTTCATAACCTCACCCAGTTTTCCGGTCAGGATCAGATCTCCCTTGCCGGGCATAATGACCACTTCGATAGTAAGTATATCTCCTCCGGCTTCTGTCCAGGCCAGACCTGTGGCTACGCCGACGGTTCGCTTCTCTTCAGCGGCCATTCCAAAACGATAGCGAGGGGGGCCTAAATAACGATGGAGATTGCCGGCCGTGAGCTTAACGCTGTATGCCTTTCGCTTGCCTGTCCGAACCACTTCCTTGGCTACCTTGCGGCAAATATTAGCTATCTCTCTCTCCAGATTCCTTACCCCGGCTTCCCTGGTATATCTTCGGATAATGCTAAGGAGGGCTTCTTTGGAAAAAGTAAGATTGGCCGGCGTCAAGCCATGGTTTTTAAGTTCCTTGGGAATAAGGAATAATTCTCCGATCTTCAGTTTTTCACTTTCAATATAACTGGGGAATTCTAATACCTCCATTCGGTCCCTAAGGGGCGGAGGAATGGAGTAAAGGATATTAGCGGTGGTGATAAACATAACATCGGAGAGATCAAAAGGGACTTCCAGATAGTGGTCACTGAAGCTATTATTTTGCTCCGGATCAAGGACTTCCAGGAGGGCAGCCGAGGGGTCCCCTCGAAAGTCAGTGCTCATCTTATCCACTTCATCCAGAAGGAAAACAGGATTCTTTGAGTCTGCCTTACGCATCGACTGAATAATTCGGCCCGGTAAAGCCGCCACATAAGTCATCCGATGGCCTCTTATTTCCGCCTCATCCCTGACTCCCCCCAGGGAGAGTCTGACGAACTTTCGGCCTAAGGCCCTGGCAATTGATTTAGCTACCGAGGTCTTACCTGTCCCCGGCGGCCCCACAAAGCAAAGAATAGGGCCTTTCATTTTCTTGACCAGCTTCCTAACGGCCAGATATTCGACGGCCCTTTCTTTTACCTTGGACAGGCCATAGTGCTCTTCTTCTAAGATCTTTTCCGCCTGGTCAATATTCAACTTATCCCTGGTTTTCTTATTCCAGGGCAAGGCGATGAGCCAGTCAATATAATTGCGCACCACGGCTGTTTCAGCCGCCATCGGCGGCATTCTTTCCAATCTTTCCAGTTCCCGATTTGCTTTGGCTTCCGCCTCAGCACTCATCCCGGACTTCTTGATCTGTTCCTTTAATTCATCTATTTCGGCCGTATGATCATCCCGGCGGCCAAGTTCCTTCTGAATGGCCCTCATTCGTTCGCTCAGGTAATATTCTTTCTGGGCCTTTTCCATCTGCTTTCTTACCCGGCCATGAATCTTCTTCTCTATCTCCAGAATTTCTATTTCTGAAGAGAGAATGGCCGAAAGGTTCTCTAACCGCTCTGTTACGTTTATTATTTCCAGGATCTGCTGTTTTTGTTCCACCTTCAGGTTTAAGTGAGCCGCCACTATGTCAGCCAACCGGCCCGGCTCATCTACATTAACTACCACAGACAATGCCTCCGGCGGTAATCGCTTGGAGAGACCAACATAGTCTTCAAACTGGCCCGTTACACTTCGCATTAGAGCGGTTATCTCTTTGGTAGGCGAGTACTCTTCTTCGATGGGCTCTATGTGAACATAGTTAATTCCTTTTTGGTAAGTAAACCTATGGGCCCGGGCCCTGGCTAATCCTTCCACCAGAACCTTGATGGTCCCATCAGGTAATTTTAAAAGCTGAAGGATTTCAGCCACGGTGCCAAAGGTATAGAGGTCCTTCTCCGCAGGTATCTCCACGGCTGCCGTTTTCTGGGCGATAAGAAAAATGAGGCGATCTTCCAAGGTAGCTGCTTCCAGGGCCTTAACCGATTTCTCACGGCCAACAAAAAGAGGAAGAATCATGTAGGGAAAGATAACCATATCCCTCAAGGGAAGCATAGGCAGGTATTCTTTTATCACCGGCGCCTTTTCTTTCTCTTTATCCTTGATAACCATTTATTCCTGGTATAATAAAAAAAGTGATTTTTTATTATACTCATAACCCCCTTTTATGTAAATTTTGTATCCAAACTTTTGCGACCTGTGAAATAGGTTTAAATAAGATGCAAGAAACTTTCCATAGACATAGATATTCAAGCTCTACTACTAAAAACAGGTCGCTCCTACGGAGCTGCAAATATATTGCGTTTGCGAAATTACTACAAACAGATTGCTCCTACGGAGCTTTATTCAGGTTAGCTCCAGAGGAGCGACATGTTTGTAGAAAATATATCTCTCATAACAAATTAGCTCCAGAGGAGCGACCTGTTTATTCTCTTTCTCACCTTCTCACCCTCTATTGGGGGATATTTGTATAAACCTATTTCACAGGTCGAAATTTTGTATCCAAACTTTTGCAGAAAATTCAAGATATAAAGCCACAGATTAACACAGATTGAACACGGATAAACACAAAATATATTTTATTTTCTTGAAATTCGATGTTCAAGTTTTTTTCTAATGAAGTTGGCATACTTTTTGCAGTAATTCGATATTAGTTTTTCAAGTAGTTAAGAGTAAATGGTTTTCTGCCGATGCCTGGTTAGAAAACAAACGGCCTGCTTGTACAGGGGGAAGCCTACGAAAAAGAGTCAAGGTAGAAAACTGAGTAGTTACGCCTGGTTCAAGTTATCCAGAAAGTGATTTTGTCCAACCATCCCGAAGAAATGTTGGAACGCTTGATTAAGGCAGCCAAAGATGTATTCAAATTGGCCCCCTCCAAAAAACATATGATGAATCGAGAGGGGGACGTTTGGAACCAACCCCTTCATTGAATTACAGGGTTGAATACTGTCTGGCTTAAAGGGCAGTGCACACGAGCAGCGCATTTTATAGCAAGAAATATGCCAACTCTGCTGAAAAAAACTTGAACATCGAGTATAAACTCTACAAAGATACTTTCCACTTCTCTATCTTCACCGGAGACAAAGCCCATGATACTTAAAGTGGACCCATTTGTCAAGACAAAAAATAGCGTTTTTGAGACGGTTCACTTTAGTGTGAGAGCTTGCGTCTAAGAGAATAAACAGATCGCTCCTATGGAGCTAATTTATTATGACTCGATGTTCAAGTTTTTTTTCAGCAGAGTTGGCATATTTCTTGCTATAAAATGCGCTGCTCGTGTGCACTGCCCTTTAAGCCAGACAGTATTCAACCCTGTAATTCAATGAAGGGGTTGGTCCCAAACGTCCCCACTCTCGATTCATCATATCAGAAAAAAATTTGAACATCGAGCTTTAGTTACTTCTGTCTGACAATTCTTCCAGCAGCTTCAATAACCTCAAGGCCTCAGGATGATGGGGATTTACACTCAACAGGGTCTGATAATTCCTTTGGGCATCTTCGTATTGTCCCAGCTTGATCTGGCAGCGGGCCAAGCCGGTCCTCGCCCCTTCATCCTCTGGGTTATTAGCCAGGATAATATTATAGGCTCGAATGGCCCCCTCGTAGTCACCCCTTACCGCTTCTTTATCTCCCATTGCCTGATATAGGCGGTAGGCCCTCTTCGGCTCCAACTCCCTCAGCTTGTCAAGTAAAGGAAAAACGGGCTCAAATTCCTGCTCCTCAAAATAGATATCAACCAGGTCCAGGTAGGCCGGAATACCTTCCGGTTTCAGCTCGATCACCTTTTGGAGGAAATTCTTGGCCTCTGGGTTCTTCTCTTCTTTGTAAATTAGACCTAACAGATAGTAGATGAGGGCGTTGGCCACCTCATTAGTTAGGGCCTTCAGACAGGTCTCTTTTATCCAGTCTGCCTCCCTGGTTTCCTGGTAACAACGGATAAGGCTTTCGTAGACCTTTGTGTTTTTAGGATTATGTTCCAGGGAGAGCTTAAAGTTGGCTATGGCCTCATCTAAACGAGACAGCTTAAGAAACGCCTCACCTATGTATTGATAAGCCTTATCGACCGAACCGGCCGAGGCAACCAACAAGTTATCATACGGCATTTCCTCTTCTTGCTGCTTTACGACCTCAATAAACTTTTTGAAGGTGGCAATTTCTTCCTCCCTTCGACCCATCTTAAGGTAGACATAGCCAAGAACCAGTATGATATCCGGGTAATCAGGACGCATTGACATGGCCTTTAAGCAGACTTCTTCCGCCTGACGATAATCCTGGAGTTCAAAGTAGGCATAAGCTAAGTCAAACATAATCATAAGGATAGTCGCTTCATCAACCTCCTTCACGGTCTTGGATATATCCAAAGCAACCAGGGCCTCCCGGATACACTCCTGATACATCTCCTGCCCCAGGTAGAGTCTTCCCAAATGAAAGCGGTAATAAAAGTTATTCGGGTCTTCCTCAATCCCATCTTTAAGCAATTTAGCAGATCGCTCAAACTTCTTTTTTGCCCGAGCCGGTGTCAGATTATAACCGCTGTGATAGATCCGAAATTTAGTGGTAAGAATCTTTCCGTGGATAATAAGTTGCTCATGAATGGCGCCCTCATAGTAAAATCCCTCGTGATTTTTAAAAAGCTTGAAAGCGTGGGCCGTGCCCATTCCGGTGGCTGTCTCACTATAGATGACAAAGCTAACCCCTACGTATTCTTCAGCCTCTTTCAATATCTTCTTGATCTTGGGTATATATTTACGGTCCAACCATTCATCGGCATCGAGCACCAGGATCCAATCCGAGGCGGCATAGGAGAGAGAAATATTCCGGGCCTTAGAGAAATCATCCTCCCAGGGATGCTGGTAAACCTTAGCCCCAAAGGAACGGGCTATCTCCCTGGTTTTATCTTTTGAACCGGTATCGACCACAATGATCTCATCGACCAGGCCTTTCACGCTTTCCAGACAACGAGGCAGATTTTCTTCTTCGTCTCGAACGATCATACAAAGGGAAATGGTCGGATGTTCTGGCATATCATAGGGCGGCCTCCTGTCGCCACCTCGAGGATCAAGCCTCGAGCATCCCGTGGGCTCTAAGCAAACAACAAAATGCCCCTTTGCCTGGAATGGTCTTTCAGATAGGCTAGTTCTTGATCAGTCAAGGTGTTAGGTAGATAGCCGGTCAGCCTCAATTGGATGTCAAGGGCTCGAGCAACCTCTTCCAACTCGATTTTATCCATCCTCTCCTCCACAATCACCAGGTGACCCTTTCCATAGGGACGGCTCTCAAAAGGGAAGGTTCCTCCAAAGAGACCAATGGTCGGTGTATTTACGGCGGCCGAGATATGCATTGGTCCTGAATCAGTAGAGACAAACAGGCGACACTTCTTGATCAAGGCGCCTACTCGACGGAGGTCAGTCTGGTCTGTGGAGATAACAGGCTTAGTTTCCATCCTCTTTACTACCTCGGCTACTACCGTATCTGCCTCCTCTCTGGCGCCGGTAATCAGTATCCTGGCCCCGTATTTATTAACCGCTAAATCACCCAGTCGGGCAAATCTCTCGGGCAGCCACCTCTTAGCAGCCCAGCCAGCGCCCGGCTGGAATCCGATCAAGAGTTCATTCTCACTTATCCCCTGGCTGGCCGTAAAGTCAGTGGCAAACTCCATATCTTCATCTCTCAAAGGCACCTCCAACTTCGACTGATATGTCTGGACGCCCAGGGGTCTAACCACCTTCAAGTAAAGATCAACCAGATGTTGCCTATTCTGCTGTCTCAGTTCTTGAGGTTGGTAAATGGTATTGTATACTTCCCTGGCATCCCGGCCATGAACCACGTAGTTACCCCATTTATTCAGCGCCATACCCAGGACAAGCTTAGCTCCGACTAAATAGGCTATGATGGCGCTGATCTCGCTGTAATGAAGATTAACCACTAGGTCGAAGGATTCTTGACGCAATTGTCTCACCAGGGCATAGAGTTCTTCCTTAAGTATCTTCAAAAAAGGGGATCTCCCTTCCCTTACTTTCTTCTTGAACCGTTTTCTATGCAAGACGAAGACTCGATTGAGGGCCTTGTTCCCCTCAAGCAAGGTAGCGCACCTGGATTCCGTCAAATAGCCAAGATAAGCCTCAGGTAGATGTCGGCGAAGGGCGGCTATCAACGGCGTCGATCGCAGGACATCACCGATGGCATCCAGGTGAATGATAAGGATTCGCTCAGGTTTATTCATCACTCAATCTTACCATAGTCGGATAAAATTACCCCTTTATCTGTTTCAATCTGGCAAACCAGTTACCTATTAGTAATCTGTGTCCCGATTCCTTTATCAGTAAATATCTCTAACAGGAGAGAGTGATGGACTCGACCATCGATAATGTGGGCCTTTTCTACCCCGGACTGGACTGCATGTTCGCAGGCTCTGAGTTTAGGAATCATTCCGCCGGTAATATATCCCTTTTCAAATAATTCGCTAATCCTATTTGCTCTAATGGAGGAGATAAGCGAATCATCATCCTCAGGGTTTTTCAGAATCCCCCTGGTATCGGTGAGGAAGATAAGTTTATTGGCCTGAAGAGAAGCAGCCAGTTCCCCGGCTACTAAATCGGCATTAATATTATATGTGGCTCCATCAGGATCCACCCCCAGGGGGGCAATAACCGGTATAAATCCGGCTTCATCCAAGGTAGTTATTATCTTAGGATTTACTCCGGCTACCCGGCCGGTAAAACCAAGGTCGATTTTATTAGTGGTGGTAAGCTTTTGAGCCTCAATAAGCCCCCCATCAACTCCACTTAAACCTACGGCTAAGGCCTTGCCTCCCTGGCCATTTATCAGAGAGACAATTTCTTTGTTCAGCTTCCCCGCCAGGATCATCAGGGCAATGTCTCTGGTTTCAGCATCAGTTACCCGGTGTCCTTCGACAAATTCAACCCCTTTGCCCAGTTTTTCCATCAAAGTGGTGATTTCAGGGCCGCCACCGTGGACAATAACCGGCTTCATGCCCACAAATCTAAGAAGGACAATATCTAAAGCAAAGGCCCTGGCCAGGTCTTCATCCACCATAGCCGCCCCTCCGTATTTGATGACTACAGTTTGCCCCCAAAAGGTCTTTATATAGGGCAGGGCCTCAATAAGGACCTTCGCCCGGTCCAGTGATTTTTCCAAAGATAATTACCCCCCTTCGAATTTGTGTATCTACTCAAAATCAAGTTAAAAAAGTAAGCTCATTACAGATTATAGTGCTATGGGTTAAGTTTCATCTCCTTTTGTACCGACAGCGTCGGCATAAGAGCTTCCCCTCCCTTGATGGGCTTATCCTTACCCACATCTTTTAAAAACCACGAAGAACACGAAGGGCACGAAGATAAAACAAATCTTTTAATCCCATCTTTAACTTGCATTCCGCACTTCCAGAAAAGGTTTTGTGCTATTGGGCCAACAAGGCTTTTTGAAAGATAGCTTTATCTAATAGAAGCTTTAATTAAGAAAAGAGATTGTCACCTCACCATAATGA
>JBFMHI010000123.1 GCA_040753085.1 bacterium
TTATCTTCGTGCCCTTCGTGTTCTTCGTGGTTTTTAAAAGATGTGGGTAAGGATAAGCCCATCAAGGGAGGGGAAGCTCTTATGCCGACGCTGTCAGGACAAAAGGAGATGAAACTTAACCCATAGCACTATAATCTGTAATGAGCTTACTTTTTTAACTTGATTTTGAGTAGATACCGAGGAAGTTTGGGGAAAGGCTCTAAACTGCTTTTACAACAATTTTCCGAGAAACCCGTTTTTTTTAAGAAAAGGCTGGCCGGGGTGGTGGAATTTGGTAGACACGCATGGTTGAGGGCCATGTGGGAGTATTCCTGTACGGGTTCGAGTCCCGTCCCCGGCACCATCAGGTTGATTTCGGATTTCGGATTGCGGATTGCGATTCGCGAATCGCGGAATGCGGATTTTATCTTCCGCCATTAGTGCCTTCTGCAATCCGCAATCCGCAATCCGCAGGAGGAGGTTGAGTCGAATGAAACCAAGAGGGAGTTATTTTGGACTATTACTGACGGTCTTTCTATTCATAGCCCCACTGAGTCAAGCTGAGGCCGGTCTTGACCTGGTAACTATCCCCACCACAAAAACTCTTCTCAAAGGAGATATAGATATTGACCTAGAACTTTATGGCAACGGCGGGGTCTTGGTGAGGTCGGCCTTGGGAGTGACCAATTACCTTACCTTGGGGCTACCGATTGATATAAAGTACCTAATCGGACGAGAGGAGGTTGATATTGATTTGCCTATCCCTGTCTGGGCCAGGTTGAGACTTATGGAAGGTTTCGGACTGGTGCCGACCATTAGTCTTGGTTATGATCCGGCCGAGTATGGAGAAGAGGCAGCCGATACAGCGGAAGAAGGGGCCAGAGGCGCTTATTTAGCCCTGAGTTGGTTCTCCAAAGCCAAAAAGATATCTCTCCGTCCTGTCTTGGAGGTCCATGCCCCGGGTAAGGAGCCTGATTTTAATGAGGTAAGGGCAGCGGTGGGATTAGATCTGCTTTTAGGCAAGCGGTGGCTATTGCTGGCAGAGGCTGATCAAATTCCTTTTTACCAGGACCGGATAAAAGACGAAAGCCGGTTGAACGCCGGCCTGGGGTTCTTTTTCACCCCCCATCTTTTAGCCGGGATTCATTTCAATGACCTGAGGGAAGATAAACCTGAACGCCGGGTCAAGATCGAATATACCAGGGCGTTCTTTTAACTTTAGATTTCGGAGTAAGGTGAACCGTAAGCGTTCAGCCACTAAGGCACAAAGACACAACCTCGATCCTCGATCCTGGATGCTCGATTCTGGATGCTCGATCCTGGATACTCGATCCTGGATACTGAATCCTTTACCAGCATCGAAGATCGAGCATCGAGGATCGAGCATCGAGCATCCAGCATCATGTGCTGAACGGTTACGGTGAACCATCCCAAGATATTAAATCCGCCATTCGCTATGAGAAGAGGGGGAATATATCATTGGAACCAGGCATCCTTGATTTTGAGAGACCGATTGAGCAGTTAGAAAATCGGATAGCGGAATTGTCCCGATTCAGCTCAACGGAAAATATCGATTTGAGTGACGAGGTCACTCGACTTAAAGAGAGGGTAGTCGCTCTAAAGACTGAAACCTTCGCCAACCTCACTCCCTGGCAGCGAACCCAGTTGGCCAGGCATTCCAGAAGACCTCTCCTGAGTGATTATTTGCCCCGGTTGTTTACTAATTTTATCGAGCTTCATGGTGACCGTCGGTTCGGTGATGATTTGGCTATAGCGGCCGGTTTGACTAAATTGAATGGTAAGCCGGTGGTTATTATTGGTCATCGTAAAGGCAAGGACACCAAATCAAATCTGACAGTCAATTTTGGGATGCCCCATCCGGAAGGATATCGAAAGGCTTGCCGAATAATGAAGCTGGCCGAAAAATTCCACCGACCGCTTATCACCTTTATTGACACCCCCGGCGCATATCCGGGCCTGGGGGCCGAGGAGAGGGGACAGGCTGAAGCTATTGCCGTAAACTTAGCTACCTTATCTTCACTTCGAGTGCCTATTATTGTGGTCATTCTTGGCGAGGGGGGAAGTGGAGGCGCCTTAGGCATTGGGGTGGGAGACCGGCTCCTAATGCTTTCCAATGCCATTTACTCGGTCGCCTCCCCTGAGGCGTGTGCCGCTATCTTGTGGAAGGATCGGGATAAAGTTGAAGAGGCGGCCAAGGCATTAGCTCTAACCGCCAAAGATTTGTCCCAATTGGGAATTATCGATGAGATCATTGAAGAACCCTTAGGTGGGGCCCACCGTGACTATGACCTGATAGCCGAAAGACTCAAGGCATCAATTCTTAAACATTTAGAGGAACTTAGAAAACTTAATCTGGACGAGTTGATCCGGCAAAGGTATGAGCGACTTCGAAAGATAGGAAGATTTGAGGAAATCAGTTAACCACTAAGGCACTTCGTCTTGGTGCTTTAGTGGTAGAATGATCGAAAAATCCAGTAACCACGCAAAAAATCCTTGCATTATTTGGATGGGTGTGGTAATATGGCTCCGTTATAAATGGAAGATCAACGTATCACGGTGCTGGGGGCTGGTTCCTGGGGAACAACCTTAGCTGTTCTCTTAGCCGAAAAAGGTATTGATATCTGTCTTTGGGATTATGCGGCGGAACACATAAAGTCCTTAAAGGTAGATCGAGAAAATCAACGGTATTTGCCAGGGATTAAATTTCCTGAGCGAATGTCTTTTACTTCCTGTCTGGAGGAAGCGGTAAAAGATGTGGAACTAATTATTCTGGCTATCCCTTCGCATGCCGTAAGAGAAGTAATAAGGAGTTTGGCTGAGGTAAGAAGGAAAGATGTGTCTATCTTATCTGGTGTCAAAGGGATTGAACCTGAGACACAGCATACTCCCTCTCAGATTGTAAGTGAGCACCTTGGCCTCCGGGTAAAAGATAAGATAGCTGTTCTCTCGGGGCCAAGTCATGCTGAGGAAGTAAGCCGGAAGATGCCTACCGCCGTAGTGGTGGCCACCTTAAATCAAGCCTACGGTGAATTTTTACAGAATTTACTGGCTACGCCTACCTTCCGGGTTTATACTAATCCTGATTTGAGGGGGGTAGAATTAGCCGGGGCCTTGAAAAATATCATTGCCCTAGCCAGCGGGGTATCAGATGGCCTGGGGTTTGGAGACAACACTAAGGCGGCTATTATTACCCGTGGTTTGGTAGAAATAATACGATTGGGCGTGTCCCTGGGTGCCAAGGAGGAAACTTTCTTTGGTCTGGCTGGGATAGGCGATCTGGTAGGCACTTGCACCAGTCGGCACAGCCGAAATCGTCAGTTAGGAGAGATGCTGGGTCAAGGTTTGTCTCTTTCTCAGGCCCTAAAACGGATGACTCAGGTAGCGGAGGGAGTAAAAACAACTGAAGCGGCCTATAAATTGGCTAAAGAATTTAAGCTTGAACTGCCTATTACTGAACAGATTTATGATATTCTATTTAGAAAAAAGAAGCCTATGAAAGCAGTTACCGAGTTAATGCTTCGAGAACCAAGAGCTGAGGGATGAAGATCTGAAAAGGGAAGGAGGTGAAACAGAAGTGACCAAAGCAGACCTGGTAAACAAGGTAGCTGAGATAGGGTTAACTAAAAGGCAGGCAGGCGACGCGGTGGAGGCGGTTGTTGATGCCATAAAAGACGCCTTAGCTGCGGGTGAGAAGGTTCAGTTGATTGGTTTTGGCAGCTTTGAAGTTCGCAACCGCGCCGCTCGCCAGGGAAGAAACCCCCAAACCGGCGAGACTATCAGCATTGCGTCCAAGAAGGTGCCAGTATTTAAACCAGGAGGAGCCCTTCGTGAGGCAGTAAACTAAGGAGCAGATTTTTATCCTGGTCAAGTTAAGCGGCCGTGCCGCGATTTTTTCAGGACGCAGATTTTCGCAGATTCACGGAATAAAAGTCGGAAATCAGAATACAGCATACAGATAAAAAATCATTTTTTCTGTGCTCTGTGTTCTGTGCTCTGATTTTGAAGATCCTGAAAATCTGCGTTTATCTGCGTCCCTTTTTGAGTTAGCTGCAGGGAGTTGTCTGGATGTGTCTTCAGATTCCTGATAAATTGTTTTTTTCTATCAGCGAGGTTAGCGCCTTAACAGGCGTCAAGGCCTATGTGCTCCGTTACTGGGAGTCAGAATTTGATTTATTAAAGCCGGCAAAAAATGGGGCTGGACAGAGAAAATATCAGAAAAAGGATATTGAGCTTGTCTGTCGAATAAACGAACTCCTGCACCGTGATCTATATACTATTGCCGGCGCCAAAAAGCGATTAGCTGAAGAACAAACGGGTCAAACCAGGGAAGCCAGCTCAGACTTGTCGTGGGTGAGGAAAGAGTTGACAGAGATGCTGGAGATATTAGAAAATAATTAGTAACTATTCAGCCACTAAGGCACAAAGACACAACCTCGATGCTCGATGCTGGATGCTCGATACTCGATGCTGGATACTGGATCCTTTACCAGCATCGAGTATCGAGGATCGAGCATCGAGTATCGAGGATCGAGCATCGAAGATCGAGCATCGAGCATCCAGCATCATGTGCTGAACGGTTACGTTAATTAAACATTGATGCCGGGGCGTGGCGCAGCTTGGTTTAGCGCACCAGCATGGGGGGCTGGGGGTCGCTGGTTCGAATCCAGTCGCCCCGACCAATCTAAACATTGCGAATTTTGCGGGCAGTTTGTTTGCTCACTTACCCCGCCTGCGGCGGGGCTTTGCTCGTAGTTCCTTTGGTAGATAGAGGGGTATTTCAAAGTTTTATTGGGGTCTTTAGACCTTATCCCTATATTACCCACTATAATCCGTGATGAGCCAAAATAACAGAAATTTTATCGGAAGGAAGGTTTAAAGAACTATATGGCAGTTATTGAAAAATCTATTCGTTTAGTAGGCTCAAAGGGAGAAAAAGATATATTGGCTCTGTTGTAACTACTCAAAACTAAGTTAAGCAGTTAGTTGGGAGACAAAGCAAACAGACTTAGCTCGTGAACTTGAGATTGCCCTTCCTTTACCTGAACCAATGGAGTTTGGGAGAGCAAAAGAAGGCGAGATGGCAACAGCTACCGAAAGGGTAAGTCTTAACTTTTACATCAATGGCTTACGTTTCTTTGATGAATTTATGCTGATTCCCAACTTTTCAGAAGAGGCTATTATCGGAGCCAAGACCCTTCAGGCTTGGCGGATGAAGCTTGATTTTGAGCATGACGAAGTAATTATCGACCCCCGGGTGACCAAACTACGGTTGGTCTCTCTAAAAATAATGTAACTATTCAGCCACGGAAGAGACACTGAGACACGGAGAATGATTTTAGAAAAAGCATTTACAGAGCAAATAATTGGGTCAGCAATATCAAGTTTTTGCGTGGTCTAAATTTTGAATGACAAAGACCTCATTAAGAGACTTGTCCTTTAGATTTTTCTGAGTGTCTCTGTGTTTCCGTGGTGAGGTGAACGGTGGCGAATTTTGGATTTATGATTGCGGATTTGAGGAAAAATCTGTGTTTCATCTGTGTGTATTTGTGGCTAAATAATTACCATAAAATTTACTAAATCCATAAAATCTTTACTTCGTTTTCTATTTCTTTAAACTCTTTATCTCCGGTTATAATCTCTCCTTTATGGAGTTTTGCTAAAGCGGCAACAAAGCAATCCGCATAGGAAATTTTTTTAGTGGCTTTAAAACGAGCAGCTTCTTTAGCCAGATGTATATCTACATCAACTATTTCTATGGGAAGCGTTTGAATTATTTTTTCAATCTCACCAGCTTTATCCTCCCCACATTCTCGTAAGGTAATATAGTAAACTTCTCCAAAATTTACTGAAGTCATTAACAAATAATTATCTTTTTCTACTGCAGTAACGAAAAACTCTTTAACCTTTTCAAATCCCGCCTCTCTTTCTAAAAAAACCAGAAGGCCATATGCATCAAGCACTTTTCTCATAGATTAAGCCTCTCTTTCTTTATCCCTTAAGCGTTCTTCAAGGAGCAATTTTGATAATTTCCCTTTAGTCTGTAAAACACCAGCTATCTTTTCAAAATATGCAGATGTTATAGGCTTGATCATCAACCCCTCGGCCTTTTCTTCAATATATAGTTTAGTGCCTCTATTTATATTGAGTCGTTTTCTTATCTTTGAGGGTATTACAATCTGTCCCTTTGCAGTTACAACTGTGGTAATCATAACCTATTCCTCCTTTTCACAAAAAGGATACCATATAAAATAGAGTATGTCAAGAATTATTTTTCTTACTTTTTATAATAGTAATACTATTTTCCTTCTTCCTTTTGATACTAAGTTGTATTCAAGAGGAGTCAGAAGACAGAGGACATGCTTCTTTGCCTCCTGCTGTTTTTGGGGTTGTGGTTATTGCTTTTAATCCAATTATACCACAGGAGGCAGGAATTTGCAAGTAATTTATTTGCAGTTAATTACATCTCTTGTTTTGGCTGGCCGAGCATTTTCATGAAGGATAACTTTTAACTCTAATTAATCAAGGCTGTTTTGCAGATTCTGGAATTATCAGTATGAGTTGGGGGTTCACTCTCACTAAACTCAATTACCGAGCACCGATTACCTGATTAGCCGGGTAGTTATCTTTGATGATCCGGCAAAAAGTCCAGATGGGACAAAAGCCAGTGGCAAAAATTCGACTTTTTGCCTAACCGTCATCTTTCACCTAAATTTTATGATTGACCGCTAAGAGCAAAGATGGTATAATGGGACGCGATCAAATAAATACGAAAGGAGATAGATTATGAAATTCAAGGTAGCCCTTCTGGGCTTAGGTATGTTGATTATTGGCTGCAATAAAGCCGGCGGGGAGGATAAGATTCTATCTCAGGTCAATGATGAAGTCTTAACTCTGGAAGAATTTAATCAGCGAATATCGGAACTCCCTCCTCAATATCAGAGTATACTTGAAACGAAAGGGGGATACGAAGAGCTGGTTGACCAATGGATCAACACCAAGCTCCTGGTCGAAGAGGCCGAACGAATGGGCATAGATAAGCGAGAGGATATCCACAAGAAACTGGCTGAGATCAGAGATCAGATTTTAGCTGACGAAGTAATAAAGGCTCAGATCTTAAATGAGGTGGCCATTGACGAAACCGAAGTTGAAAAATACTATAAAGAGCATAAAGAAGACTTTAATCCCCAGGTTGAGGTTCGAGCCAGACATATCCTGATTAGAGTCGATGAAAATGCGGATACTCCCACCATAGACAAGGCTAAAAAAAGGGCAGAGGAAATCTTACCTGAGGCCAAAGCCAAAGGCGCTGACTTTGCTGAGCTGGCTAAAAAATACTCGGAAGACCCAATGGCTGAAAAGGGAGGTGACCTGGGGTTTTTTTCAAAGGGTCAGATGGTGGAGGAGTTTGAGCAAGCGGCCTTTGCCCTGGAAGAAGGTGAAATCAGTGATCTGGTCAGGACCAGATTTGGTTTCCATATCATTAAACTGGAAGAAAGAAGAGGGGCCTCTCCCAAAGAGCTTGAGGAAATTAATCAAGAGGTTAAAGAGGCCGCCCTTCAGGCCAAACGAAAACAGACCTTTGACCAGCTTATTGAGAAGTTAAAACAGAAGACCAGAGTCGTGCGGAATATACATCTACTGAAGGCTCCAGAACCAACAGAGCCTAAGGAGAGTAAAGGCGAAGGTGAGGGGAAGGAGTAGGGCGTTTATGGGGCCAGTAACTATTGATCAACCCTCCAAAATAACATCCAGGAGTGTGGATAAAAACATCACTATTTTGAACCTGGGGCACGGGAAATATCTTTTCAAATCCCCTTTTCCTGTAAATATCGTGTTCGAAGATGATGTCTACATTGCTTCCTCTTATGACTTGAATACGTTTGGCTCTGGGGAAAGTGAAGACGAAGCACTGCGCGACCTTTGTGAAAGTGTTATAGAATATTATGAACACCTGAAGGCCAATCACAGTAATCTGGGCGCTCTTTTAAAGCGTGATTGGGATTTCCTGTCTCGAATGATTGTCGAGGTTGAACGCAATTAAATAAAAGGGCATCGTTTCAAAATGCTGAAATAGCAGCTTTACACTTTTAGCAATTTTAGGCAATGTGTGCAGCAAACATAAACAGCCTTTTCCCGCTCTGAAAGCCAGTTTGGGACTTTTTTGTGTTCCGGT
>JBFMHI010000124.1 GCA_040753085.1 bacterium
GCTGCTATCTGAATCTGAATCAATACCCCAAGAGACAGAAAAAGCCCAGACATCTTTCTTCAAGCTGCCTGAGCCTAAAATATCCTGAGCGAGGGGTGATAAAAAAGCTTATTGCGGGGGGGGGGGGTAGGTAATGAATTATTTACACCATTTTGCCTCATTCTCTTTTATTCCTTTCCATCTCCATATCTTATCAGCTAAACCTGTTACATTATAACATCTTTCTCCCCTTCTGTCAAGGGTAAAATTTAGGTTCTAATCGTTAGTACTTTGGATTAGAAATAACCGTGCTAAACCCATTCTCTTCCAATATACTGATCGCATTTTGGTTTTGTGAAAATTTCAACCTGTGAAATAGGTTGAAATAAAACGACCTGTGCGGTTAGAAATTATCAAGGGCAATGAAATAAGAAGTATGATACCATGTGTCCCCCGCTGGCGGGGGTTGGGGGGTGGAATGTGAAAGCTGACAAATCTAACAATTACGCATACAATAAGGAATTTCAGCCATTCGCAAATAAGCTACGGAAAGAGGATAAGAGGAAGGAGAAGGATTTAATAGAAGCAGGATTTAGAGTATTGAGATTTGCGGATGATGGGGTATTAAATCACATAGAGGATGTGACAAGAAATATTGAAATGGTGATTGAAGAGATTTCCACCCCCTTAATCCCCCGCCAGCGGGGGAGATTTCAGCTTCCATCAGCGGGGGGAACTCAAATTGGCAGTCTATAACCTAACCGCACAGGTCGCTAAATTTCATCTAAGTTGAACGAACTGCCTACTGTTTAGTTGACCCGTTTCTCTATTTCGGTAATGAGCACATCCATAACTTCTCCCCAACTTGACAGCATAGGGGCCAGTTCATATTCCAGTAAATCGGAAAGCATAACCAGGTCGTTGTGTTCAAAGGCAGTAATAATCTCGGCTAACAGCGATTTCAGGTTCATTATCTTATCTTCTATACTCTGCTCCCCAATCTGGATGCCCTGATACTCAAGGTCGAATAATCTCCGGGTATCCTTGAGTAAAGATATCATTTCATCTATCGACCTGGTCACCCCTTGAAGTAAATCCATAGCCTGAGCCTGTCCACCGGTAGTCAGTCCGATGGAGACCCCTTCCAGTTGAGCCGCCAAATCAGGGATGCGAGTTTTCATCTCCATCATGTTTTCCAGGATGGTAGTGGCATCAAGGGTCTCTGCCTTCATAAACAGGGCTTCGTCTTCTTCAGACAAGGCCTCTTTTTCTATGATCTCTAATTCCAGAGTCTTTATATCTTCCAGAGGTATAGAGGCGGCTTCTTGATCAGCCGCCAAAAGTGTCTGGCCGTTTAATATTACATGAAGGACAACTTTTCCCTGTTCAATTACCCAGCGGGTAAGTCCGTCCATTATTTCACCCAAAGTCTTTTCTGCCTCCAGCTCAACCTCCAGAGGTTTACCATTGACTCTAATTTCCATTCTGCCTCCTTAATTAAAAAAGGAGGCGCCTTCTTCTTTAGGCTCCTCCTTTGGCCAGTTATTATTGATGTCCCCACTGGGCACCTTATGGGCGGTTATTCTTAATACCACCTGATGATTCGGCAAAAAGTCCCAATGGAACAAAAGCCACAGAGACATGGAGGCACAGAGTTTTTATAACTAACTAATTATGTTGTAGTTGTATCTGATATTTTCTCTCTGTCTCTGGCCCGCTGTGGCCAAAATTTGACTTTTTGTTTACTCATTCTTATTATTCAAGGCGCCTATCCTTTGCAAGCTCTGAGTAATATTTTGTGACTCAGCAAAGGCCTGTTCCATCGCCACAAATTGTTTCCGCAGCCGTTCCTCCTTCATTTCCAGTCTGCGGTCCAGCTCCTCTATATCTTCATCGATTTGTTCATTCTGTTTGTTAAGGAGGGCAATCTCTCCTCTAATAATCCCCCTGGTTGTCTCTTCGCCGGTTTTAGTCTGAAGTTTCAAGAACTCCTTAAAGGCAAAGGCAATCCCGTAATCCTTAACTAAATCACCATCCGTATCCTTTCCAAAAAGGTCCTCCACTTTCTGGGGGTCTGATAAGAGGGCATCCCTTAATTTGGCCTCATCAAGGACTAACTTATCCCTCATCTTCTTATCATCAAAGTCTCCGGTAGTAATCCCTATCTCAGCCAGCTCATCAAAGGCAGAATCCAGAGATGGAGAGGCATGGGTTCCCGCCGCAATATTGATTTCGCTCAGGAAGTTATTTGTTCCTGTGGCCGAAATGGTTATACTGGCCCCCTGGTTGTTGGCTTCAATGGTAAACTTGTCCTCAGAAAGGCTGTAAGAAATGTTTACCTCCGGGTCAAGAACTGAAATCTTGGCCGCTGAGAAGAACTTATCTGTGCCTTCCTCCGCCAGGTTCAGGTCTCTATTTTTTGTATCACGCCTGATAGTAAAGCGGTTATTGGCATAACTTATAGTGGCATCCGCCTGAGCGGAATCATTTACGGCCTGCATAAATTCGCTGACCGTCGTATAGTCATCTAATTCAAAGGCCGCCCCGTTAATGGTTACTTTATCGCCCGAGCCTGGGGTGAATCCCAATCCTGAGGTGGCCCAGGGATTGCCTACCGTAACACTGACCCCTGTTCCGGTGCTGCTTTTTTGGTAGTCGTTTATGGCATGCATAAAATCCTCTACCGTGGAATAATCCTCGATAGAGAAGGTCGCCCCGTTGATGGTCAATGTGCCATCCGGGACAGTATCAAAACCAGCGGCGTTGAAGGCCTTGGTTATGTCTAAGCCCGTTGCGGTCTTTACGGTAACTTGACTGCTGCTCTCCAGAGTGGTCGTCACATTATAGCGATTAGTAGCCATCAAGAGAAGCCGGCTGCCGATATTTTCGACCGCATTGTTGTCCTGCAGTATTCCCTTTTTCTTTTCCTCGCTTTCCAGATCGAGTTCGGTCTCTTTATTAATAAGTTCTATGGCGGCGTTATACTCTTCTACAAAGCCTTTAATGGCGGCTTCGGCCCCTGAGGTATCTCGTATTACCTCCACGGTGGTGGAGCCGACCTGTTTTAAGGTCAGGGTAAGCCCGCTCCCCAGGGTAAAATTGTTAGAATTCTTCTCTATTACATCCGAGCCGTTGACTTTAAACTTGGCCACCTGCCCGTCGCTGGAGGCGGAAGCAGGTAAATTTAGAGAGTTAGCCGCAAAGGTTCCCTGCTCATCAACTACTGAGATGGGCGCTGCCCCGCCTGACTTTGAGGTAAGAACGATCTTATCCAGGTTCTGGTCATAGAAGGCCGTTACCCCGGCCGTAGAATTATTTATTTTGGATATAATGGTATTTAAACTCTCGGTATCGGCATCCCAGGTGATCTTAACCCCATTTACCCTGAAAGAGCCGGCGCTCATCTGGTCCACATCATTGGACCCAAAATCGGCCTGGTATAATTTGGCATCGGCCACTACACCCATCGAGAGGTTAGTTTCTTTAAAAAAATTATTGGTTCCAGCCGCAGAAAAGATCACTGGGCTGCCGACATCAGAAGAAATGGTAAAGACGTCCTGGTTGGCATCATAATAGAGGTTCACTTTGGCATTGGCCGAGGTAGAAACCGCATCCAAAAAGTCCTGAACCGTGTCGTAAGCGGCCAAATAAAAGGTTTCTTTGGTGGCGCCATTATCGCCGCTGACGGTGATGGAACCATCAACCGCATGTTTGAACCCGGCATTTTCAAAAGACTTGGAGGTGTCTATCTTTCCCGTGCCATTCACCACTTCTCCCTGGCTCTTGAAGGCAGTAGTAGTGTCATTCAAGTCCCCGGTGCTTTGACTCACGGAAGCAGTGGCTAATTGAAGAACCTCGATATTATAAGAACCTTCCACCGCCCCACTGCTTACCGTGGCAGAAAGGATGTCCTCATTCGAGACACTGGCCTTCTTTGTCTCAAAGAGGGTATTGGAAAGTAAGGAAGTGGCTCTGGTTTGAAGGGTCAGCAGTTTGGTGTTAACATCCAGCAGAGATTGGATCTTAAGCTCATTGCTTGTCTTCTCTGCTTCCCACTTAACCTCTCTTTGTCTTTCAATACTTATTAAGGCCTCCACGAGCTTTTCGGTGTCAATACCCGACATCATCCCTGCGCCCAGGCCGGCCAAAATTGAACTTGCCATTTTTATCCCCTTCTTTCTCTCCTTAGAAAGAGGTCGGTAGAGTTTCCTCGCTCAGGAGAAACCTTCTCTCCCCTCACCAGAGAAAACCCCTATTATCTTTATCGGCTCAAATCAGGTTTAACTTAACCTCTAACTTCAATCCAAAATCCGGAATCTGCCATCCGCCCCTGTTAGGCCTTCTTATCCAGCACCACACCCATAAGCTTGTGAATAGCCGCAACGATGTCTAAGGCCTCTTCCGAGGGAATGGTTCGAACAACTTCATCCGTCTCACGGTTAATAATACTCACTACCCGCCGACCACTCTCCTCATCGACAGAGAAACGAAGCCCCCGGTCGTAGACAAGCGAGGTCTTGTTGAGTAAATCGACCGTGGTCTCCAAATCCTCCGCTTCCTTCTCGGCCGCCCGCTCCTTTTCGGCTATTTCCTCCAGGCCTAAATCTTCTATTTTATTCAGATCAGCCAGGGCAGAAGGGGGTATCTTATTCAATAAAGGCTCTATTTCTTGCAAGCTTTCGAGTTCCATTTTCTGTCACCTCCTTTTTTTAATTCAATTGTAACTATTCAGCCACGGATTTACACGGATGAAACACTGATTTTTTAAATATATGTAACCGTTCAGCACATGATGCTGGATGCTCGATGCTCGATCCTCGATGCTGGTAAAGGATTCAGTATCCAGGAATCGAGCATCCAGAATCGAGCATCCAGAATCGAGCATCCAGAATCGAGCATCCAGGATCGAGGATCGAGGTTGTGTCTTTGTGCCTTAGTGGCTGAACGCTTACAACTCATTCTATTTATCCGTGCTAATCCGTGTTAATCCGTGGCTGAATAATTATCATTATCAATGGTTAATTACTAATTGTTAATAGGGGAGGGGAGTGTTTTTAAAACCCCTCCCCTTTTTTGTTGGTCACTCCCCTGAGGTCTATCTTTTAGCCGATTAAGGCCAGGACATTTTGGGGAAGAGCGTTAGCCTGAGCCAGCATAGCCGTGGAAGACTGAAGTAGTATCTGGTTCTTCACAAAGACGATGCTCTCCTCGGCAAAATCCAGGTCTCTAATCCTGGACAAGCTGGCTGTCTGGTTTTCATGGGCGATCTCACTAAAGCTCAAACGGTGTTCCATCCGGTTCTGGATGGCGCCCAGGTTGGCTCGTTCCATAGAGACAGCATCAATGGCGTCCAGGAGGAGGCGGATGGCCGACTCAGAGGCAAAGGTGGTCGTCACGCCGTTATCCTCTAAGACATCGATCTTCAGGGACTTGGTGTTGATCGTCGAGATATTGGTCTTGAGTGTCTCGTTATCATTGGCCCCGACGTGGAATAAGAGGCCCTCCTTCCGCCACTCAGGATTGGCATAGCCATCGGGTTTATACCACATCCCGTCCAGTCCGGCCTTGATGCCGACTTCTTCAAAGAAGCCAAAGCCAGCCGTAGACTTATGCTCGGCTATGAACATCTCCGAACCGTCATCTGAGCGGATCCAGAACTTGTCCTGGATGGTATCATAGCCCACCGTTACATTGGCATCTTCATTGGCATTGATCGCCGTCAACAGCTCATTAACCGTGTTATACTTGGCAATGGAGAAGGTGGCGTTATTAATGGTGATCGTGCCGGTGACGTCCCGATCGAAATTGGCTCGGTGATCATCCGGGCTGGCATAACCGGTCTGAATGGCCGCGACATTCATATTCCCGCCGCCGTCATCATACTCAGCGGCCTCTCGATTCATCGCATCGCCTCTCCCCTGCCAGGCACGGCTGTAAGCGGAATTAAACACGGCCCCCAGCTTGGTGACCGAATCACCAACCACCTCCACGCCATAATTTAGGTTGACCTTGTCTCGGCTTCTAACTTCACTAACCGCCTCGATGGGACCACTGGGATCGCCCTGACCAGGATTGACGGTTTCTTCATCATCCTGCCGGACATCATAACGGCTTTCGGCATAAGCATACCACACGGGCGCCTTGAAGATGTTGGAATTGTTCATCTTGGCGTCGTTTACCGTGCCCGTGTTAGTATTCACCTCCGCGCCGTCACTCGCCCGCCTGCCTCCACCGCCATGTTCGTTTTCTCCCTCTCGGTCGAGGATAGAGACTTCATAGAGGAAGTTGTTGGTCCCTGAGACAGCCGAGAGGACTAAATCCTTGCCTTCGGTATCACGAACGATCATGAACTCATCGTGGTCTCGGTCGTAACTAATAGTCACATCCGCTTCGGCCGAGGTATTGATGGCCCTCATGAATTCTTCCACCGTGGCGTAATCAGCTACCGAGAACCTTACCCCATTAATGGCAATGGTGCCATCCACCACGGAATCGAAGCCGGCATAGTGATCGTTTTCCTGAGACCGGTTAAAGCTCTTGGTGAGGTCAATAATCTCGATATCCTGGGTGCCCACGGCATTGCCATTCTGGTTGTTGGCCTCATACTGGGTGATGGCCATGGCCCTGGGACCAGGTGGGGCGATAGTGCCTACATCGATCCTGGCGGCGGTAAAGAAGGGGGTGTTGCCTGTTCCGGCTGATTGCGCCAGCCTTAAGGGTGTCTCAGGCGTATCCGAGGTAATGGTAAAGCGGTCCAACTGGACGTCATAGGTAATGGTGGCATTGGCCTGTTGTGACTCGTTGATGGCCTGCATGAAGTCGTTGACCGAATCATAGTCGGACAGACTGAAAACAGCCCCATTAACCTTAACGTAGCCGCCTACGGAGTTACTTCCAGAGTCGATCTGTCCTGTCAACTGGGTCACCCCATCAGTCCCTTCAAACCCCGCCGCCGAAAACTTGGCATAGAGGTCTATCACCCCAGAATCATCCCTGGCCTGTTCACCACTGGTCCGCGCGGCATTATACATCATCGGGGCATCTTCCGAGAAGTTCCCGGTCAGGAGCTTCATGGCGTTGAATTCAACCGCCTCAGCCTGACTGTTAATTGATTCTAATAACTGATTCACCTCCGCCTGAATCATGAGCCGCTGATCAGGTGTTTCTGATCCGTTGGCCGATTCAATGGCCAGGACCCGCATACGCTGGAGCATATCCTGGATGGCGGACATTCCTGCCTCAGCCGTCTGAATAACGGAAATCCCGTCCAGGGTATTTCGGATGCCCTGTTCCAGTCCTAAAACTTGAGTGTCTACCCGTTGGGCAATAGCCAATCCGGCCGCATCATCTGCGGCGCGGTTTATCCTTAAACCGCTCGACATACGTTCCAGATTTCTGGCTAAGGCCCTGTTTGTGGCCGATAAATTACGATGAGAATTAATCGCTTCTGGATTATGAACTATTCTCACGTCTACTTCCTCCCTGTTTTTTATTTTGTTCTTCCCAAGTCCTCCCTGTCTTGAGAAGGGCCTGAAATCCAGGGATTAAGACCAAAGAGCGCCTAAGCAGAAAGAACTGCTCCACTCCCCGGTTCTAAAGAACCTGAATTCTACGGCCTTTTTTCAAGGTTTTCTCCTTGGGTTACCTTCCGGGCCTTGAATTTCCCTCAAAATTCAAGTCTTAAAGACTATCCTTAAGTAAAGGGGCGGCATAAATATAAAATATATAATTGTCTCTTTCCTTTAAGGTTTTTTGATCTCTTTAGAACCCTCATCGTGGCTCACCTTAGCCTTTGGTTCCCAAGAGATATTCACCCTTTTCTATGGCTTGGCCCACCTCCCATAGAAAAAATGAGTGAATACCCGATAGTCTTAAAAAAATCACCCTTTTTAGCCGCCATTTATCCCACTCGATGTGGTCACCCTTACCTTAATCTCCGCTAATGGCCGCTAAAAGGTGTCTGCCTAAAAGGCCACCGCTTTTTTGATCCCTCCTTTCGCTCTGTATTTTAATAATTAATAATTGATTCGACATGGTTTCAAAAAAAGTGGGGACGGTTCATAACCGTCCAATTTTCTGTGAAACCTTGCGGTTAGTTCATTATCGGCTATAGCATCATCATACCATTTTTTTCTACAAAACTACTTTTCTCGTCTTAACTTCCCCGCAAA